>JAFGIX010000017.1 GCA_016929395.1 Candidatus Zymogenus saltonus | reverse complement strand
AATAACCGTTATAATGATGATATATTCGAAATTGTAGTTTCTTATCTAACTAATTTGGTGGAAAATCGTTTATAATTCCCTAAAATTAATAGGTTCAGTAAAAACATCAAGCAAAGACAGAATTGATAAAATCTTTATAGACAAATTCCTGTATAGTAAATTAACTGGTACTGCCTTGCCACATATTGCTGTTTTTTTAAATGATGTTCAGAGAAAGAATACAAAACAAGAAAATAGATATGGAATTAACTCAACTTTTTTACCGGGGCATTTTAAAGGATATTCAATTAAATTGAATCCTCTTGATGGTGTTTATTATTGTGATATCCGTCCTAATATGGTTGAAGACATATTATTGTCAGAGCAAATAAAAACATTAGACCATTTTTTTTACACTGACCTTCATGACTTTATTAGTCGACAAGAAAAACCATTAAAAGGTGTCAAAATACAAGGGATCAGATAAAATAGTCAATAAAAGGATATTGGATAAGATTTATATAAATCTACCCGATTAAATAATAAATATCTATGAGTATTTTAACTCCCCCTACACCCGCACAAGCTCCTCCATCGAAAACGGGTCCCCGTGGGCCGGGTAGATCGTCCTCACGCCCCGCTCCCTGAACCGATCCCAGCTTCGGTACACCTCCTCTATGTCCTTCACGAATATCGGCCTGTGTTTGCAGCAGCAGAAGTTGAACAGGTCCATCGCCACATCCCCCGCAAAGGCGATCTCGTCTCCGCCGTCGTTCTTCATCACCACAGAGATCGAGTCGTCGGTGTGCCCCGGCGTGTACAGGATGTCGGCGTCCACCCCGATCTTCCTCAACAGTTCGCCGTCGTCACCCTTCACGATGAAATCCTTCGGGGTGGTAATCACAGGCGGAAAGACGAACTTGTGGAAGGAGGAGAAGATCAGAAAGATGAGCGTCACACACCCGTTGACCGGCCGGATGTCCTCCTCGGAGGCGCCCCTGGCCAGCGGCTCCAGCGCCCTCTCGTGGACGATGATCTTCGCTCCGCAGTTCTTCACGAGCTCGGCGGCAAACCCGACGTGGTCGTCGTGGTGGTGGGTCAGAAGGAGGTACTTTATCTCCGATATGTCGATGCCGAGACTGCCAAGCCCCTTCAAATACTTCTTATAATCATTGGGATAGCCCACGTCGATCTGCATGTAGCCGCCGTCGCATGGGATAAAAAAGCAGTTCGTGAAGCCCACCTTCAGGCACTTTACATTCATGCGGTCGAGCTCCGGGGTCTCCACCGCCAGCGCCTCCCCCGGTGCGATTCGCCCCGCGATGCGAAGCGCCGCGGCGGATGACGCGCCGATAAGGGCGCCCTTCTTGACGAACTCCCTTCGGCCGATTTTTCCCGCAAGGGATTTCACAAGTTTTTCATCTTTTTTATACATGATTTGCCTCCCTCCTATCAATATCACTATCAATATCCCGAGCGCCTTCCGGTCATGTAGGATATTGTAATCTCCACGACCGCCGTGATCTTTAAAACCTCAGGTTTGTACTCGAATTTTTTGTCCGAGTAGTGGGCCATGATGATGTCGAGAGACCGTATCTTCTCCTCAACGTCCTCTACGAGCCTCGCTGTGCCGTAGCCGACAATGCTCATGTATCTGCACGAAAATCCGCACGCCTCATCGGACGGGACGACCTCGACTTTTGAATCCACCTCGAAGCAGACCTCCGGGTTCGCCATCAGAAACTCCATCTTCTTTCCCCTGTAGCCGGTGTGGAAGAAGAGCCTCCCCGACTCGTAGCCGAAGTTCACGGGGACTATGTAGGGCCTGTCATCCTTGCTGAACGCCACCCTCAGGACCTTCGCCCCCGTCAATATCCGCTCGATCTCACCCACGTCGGAGACAAGCTTCTCTCTTTTTCTCATGGTCACCAAGTTTTTATTGACCGTTACCAAAAGACTCAACTGAAGACTTTTCCCGCTCCCTCAGTCCTCAATATTACCCTAGTCGGCCCGTCCTAAAACCCTATATTCGACATATATAACAATATTAGGCAGGGCTAACAACATCCTTATATATAAACCGGAAGGAGTTGTCAAGAAGAAATTTCAATAAAAAACAGGGGCGGTAAAACAGCATCCCTTTTCCCTTGACATTCGGGGCAAAAAGGATAGATTTGGGTTACTTGGATTTCTCAATATTAAAATGGTAATAGGAGCTTTACCCATGAGACTTAAAGGACTCCTCACGCTTCAGCTCGTCTATATGATCCTCGGGATCGGCTACAACGCCGTAAGCTACGGTGCCGTCTTGACCGGCAGGCCCAGGCTCTCGGCGACGGAGCCTGTCGCCGGCGCCGTCTCCATGGCGGTATATGGCCTATTTCTTATTCCCGGCGCCCTGAGGTGGCTAAAGACGTACCGGGTTCTCATGCTGATCGCCCTACTCGTCTTCGGCTACGGCGGCGTGGTTAAACATATCCTCAACCTGATAAGCGATCCCTCCCTCTACAGCTCGATCTGGGCATGGGGAGCGGCGGTCGGGATCAACCTCTTCGGCCTGATATTGAATTTCATCGCTGTCGGCGGCTGGTTCAAGAACGGCAAAGTTTGATACAAAGAAACTCAACGTCGGCCCGCCGGGGAGAGGACGAACCGGGCTGAGACCCATGTCACAACGTCACTCCCCCTTTCGTGTTCCCTTGCGTGTTCATTTGCGTGTTCATTTGCGTGTTCATTTGCGTATTCATTTGCGTGTTCATTTGCGTGTTCATTTGCGTCTTCATTTGCGTCTTCATTTGATATGATAGCGGGCGGATTCCACCCTCCCCTCCTTGCATTTTGGGCACCTGGAGGGCCTCTTCACCTTTTTCCTGTCGCTGAACTCAAATCCGCACGACTTGCAGAATGCCGGGGTCACCTCTACCCTGTACTTCCTCTTTGCGCTTACGAGGGCGTGAGAAAGGTGATCGACCGCCTCCCGCTCCGAGATCCGAAGCTCGCCGGAGATGTCGTAGGGGGTGACCGGCCCCTCCATCATAAGACGGATTATGTCGCGCCTTATTGTTTCCTCCCTCTCTTTCGGCTCCTTTGCCATTTACAGGTTCCCTATCTCCCCTTCGCCCCGAGGCAGCTCCTGTATCGGGCCACCCTCGATATTGCTGTCATGGCCCTCTCCATCGTCGGGAAGACCGCGGCGCCGGCGTCGATAAACGCACTCCTTGCCCTTCTCCACTCCAGCTCGAGCTCCATATCCTCGTCGCTTTCGGTCGTGCTCGTCCTGGGGAGAACGCAGACCACCGGCTTTCCGTATTTCTCGATGACCCCTTTCACCCCCTTGGAGAGCTCCGGGTAGAAGGCGAAGTTAGAGAGGGGGGTGGAGTCGTCTCCGGACAGCTTCTTGAACAGCATCTGAATGTGAAATAGTATCTGGATGAGAATAAGGTAGTCGATTCCATCCACTCTTGCCGCCGTTTCGAGAAAACCGGTCATTACAGCAGGCGGTATCATCGGATTTCCCGTGTCGACCGGATTTTTGGGATTGCTTCCCTTTGGCGGGAGATTTTTCCTGATCTCATCCTGGACATTGGCCGGGAAAGTCGGTATGTCAAGGCCCATATCCTCGGCGAGGTCGGCCGCCTCGACGCATAACGCCCCGCCGCCCCCCATCATGGCGATGTTGCCTCCCCCACCGGAGTTGCTCATGGGATAACTTCGGGGATAAATATTGCAGAAGGCGGACATCGCATCGACCATGTCCTCTAGTCCCGAGGCCCTGACCGCGCCGGTCTGCCTGAAGATCGCGTCCCAAACCATCCTGCTTCCCCCCATCGAGGCCGTGTGGCTCATGACCGCCCTGCCTCCCGCCTCCGTCATTCCCCCCTTCCAGATTATCACCGGCTTTTTGGGGGTCACATCTCTCAGGAGCTCGAAGAACCTCTCCCCGTCAAGCACCCCCTCGAGGTACGCCGCGATGACCTTGGTGTCTTTGTCCTCGGCGAAATATTCGAGGAGGTCGACCTCGTTTACGTCGACTCCGTTTCCGTAGCTTACCGCGGCGGAAAACCGAACACCGCTTCCTTTGGCGAGCTGGCAGAGGTCGGCGGTGAGTCCTCCGCTCTGGGCGAAAAAACCGACCGGCCCGGGCTCGGTGGAAAATCCCGACCCCGGGATGATGGTGACCCCAACCTTCGGGGAATAGGTGCCGAAGCAGTTGGGTCCGATCACCCGGATTCTCCCGTCGGCGATCGACCTTATCTCATCCTCCAGCGCCGCCCCTTCCTCCCCCTCCTCGCTGAAGCCCGCCGACATTATCACGGCGCCGGCAATCCCGGCATCAAGCGCTTCCTTAAGCGCCTCCGGAACGTATGGGGCCGGGATCACTATGACTGCGAGGTCGGGGACCTCCGGCAGGTCGGACAGCGACCGGTAGGCCTTGACGCCCAGTATCTCGTCCGCCTTGTCGCTTATCGGATACAGGTTTCCCTTAAAGCCGATGGCCGTTATGGCCGACTGGTAGAGCCAGCCGTATTTTCCGGGATTCGGCGTGGCGCCGATTATCGCCAACGACTTCGGGTGGATTATCCTGTCAAGCCGCTTAAAACGCTCCCCCTTTTCCTTGATTCCCCTTCCCCCGCCCTTCTGTTCTATATTATCCTTCATCCGCTCCACTATTTAATAAAAACAGGTCCAATACTGCTGATTATCAAAACTAAACAAATCGTCAATCCGCGGGGATCAGCCGCCCATCTTCTCCTCGATCTTCCCCTTGAGCCACTTTACCCAATCGTCGATCCCCTCCTTTGTCTTCATCGAGACGGGAAATATCGTGCTTTTCGGGTTCAGGCTCTTTACCGTGTCCTTGAACTCGTCCATGTCGAAATCGGTGTAGGGGAGGAGGTCGATCTTGTTCAGGAGGCAGGCCTCCGTCTCGGTGAACATGAGGGGGTATTTCTTAGGCTTGTCGTGACCTTCAGGCACCGAGAGAATCATCACCCGGATGTCCTCTCCCACCTCGAACTCGGCGGGGCAGACGAGGTTTCCCACGTTCTCCACGATGATGAAATCGTAGGGGTCTACGTCGAAGTCCACGATGGCCTGCTCTATCATGGCCGAGTCGATGTGGCACGACCCGCCCGTGTTTATCTGGAGCGTCGGGACGCCCACGGCGTCCAGCTTTTCGGCGTCCACGGTGGATGTCACGTCACCCTCGATCACCGCGGATTTGATCTCTTCGCCGAGGCGCCCGAGCGTCTCCAGGATGACCGAGGTCTTCCCCGCGCCGGGCGACGACATGAGGTTCATTACAAGGGTCTTGTTTTTCTTGAACTTGTCTCTCAGCATCGCGGACATCTCGTTGTTGTCCTTTAAGATGTCCTCCTTGATAACTACCAGCTTGACCGCCATATTGTTCTCCTTTTGAACGGAAATTCTATAGATTTTTAAACCATTCTTTGTTAATAATTACATCTTCCTCGATTCTTTCCTCTACCTTTACCCCAATGGAAAGTTCTTTCAGTTTCTCTACCAACTCCTCTCCATCTATTAGGTCAATAAGAGGAGCACCATCTCTTTTAGCCTCAAGTTTGGCTTCTCTTGTAAACGTCCCCGTAGTAATTATAAGACCTTTATCGGCTCGCCCAACCATTGCCCCTCTAAAATCCCTAACCACGGAAGGTGGCACACTTCCTTTATATCTTTTGGACTGAAAAATAACATTAAATGAAAGCAGGCCTCCAATTTTTAAAACCCCCTGACCATCTATACCACCATCTCCGCTCCTTTTAGTGACCTCTACGTTTGTAAAACCAGACTCTCTTAACAGCCTTTGGCACAATCTTTCAAAAGCTTCCGGTTTCATTTTTTTTACTATATCTATTAACTCGTTCTGCCATGTAGTTTCAATCTCTTCATCAATCTCTTCTTTAATATCTACTTTATCTTTTCTAAGATAGTACCTATATGCTTTTATAACTTTATCGCTATCTACACTCTTAATTCTCCACCCTTCAGTCGTTAAAGACCAAACACCTCTCGATGAATTTTCAATTAGATTGTACTTTTTAAGATATGATCTGGCCCATGCCAATCGATAGCTGAATTCAGTTCTGCTTTCGCTGTGTATCTCACTAATATCATCTTCAGACAGGTTCATTATCTCTACAGTCTTTTCTTCGAGCTCTGAAATCGTGGCGGAGCCTCCAAGTTCGTGAAGTGCCTGTAACAATGGATTGAACATTTCATGATATAGTGGAACGGACATAATAAAAACCTCAAATTCTTTTTACTAAAATAGGTTTATATAGTTCCTCACTCAATCTCAATACTCTTCACCGTGAACTCGCGCCCCTTGAGCAGCTCCGTCCCTTTCTCGCCGCAGACGGGGCAGTTGAAGTTCATCTCCTTCTTGTCCACCTCGAAGGGCTTGTCGCATTTACCGCACATGACCGTGATCGGCACCCGCTCGATATCGAGCTTCGCCCCGTCCGCTATGGAGTCCTTGGAGAGATAATCGAAATAGCGCTGGACCCAATCGTCTATCAGGTCCGACAGGTCGCCGATGGCGAGGTTGATGCTGATGATCCTTCTCGCGCCGTTCCTCTCGGCGTGCCTCACCGCGATCTTAAGTATCTCCTCTGTAACGGGGAGCTCGTGCATTCTATGCTCCAGCATATATTGAGAGATTTGATCGAAACTCAATATCCCGCCGTTGTCCGTCTTTCGACACAAATATCCGAAGGGGAATTATACCAGAAAAGGGGTGGGTCGTCTCAAATAATATCACCTTTTTGCCTCTTTTTTCTCCCGGAGCTTGAAATGCTTTATATAGCCGCAATCGTCCGGGAGCCAGTCGAACTCCAGTATGTTGTCCGGCGTCAGTTTCAGGCAGTCCGCCTCCATTTCAAAGCGCTTTTCGTACACGGTGCAGAGCCCCGTCTCGCCGTCGAGATATGCGCAGGGGGATGTGGCGACCAGGTTGTCGTCCTCGTCCACCAGCTTGTCGAAGCAGCATTTCCCGCAGCGGTTGCATATCGCCTCCCACTCCTCCGAGTCGGGGGAGATGTCGGTCACGAGGGACCTCTTGACCTTTACCGACTCGATATTCCCGGCACTTTCGGCTCCCTTGCCCTTGAAGGTGATTTTAACTCTCGCCATCTGCAATCCACTTACTCTTCAGGTTTTCGTGAAACATCCTGTCCAGATCGCCGCTATTTTTGGGAATCTCAAATGCTCCGCCGTAGACCTTCTCCCAGACGTCCCTCCTCTCCATGCAGAGGTAGACGAAGAGGTCGTCCCCGCCGTATCTCTTGAGGGATTTCAGGAGCCTCCGGTACATCTCGACCCTCAAAGGCTTTATGTATCGCAGCTTGCCGTCGTCCCCCGGGAAGGACTCCCCGGTGACTATGGCGCTTTTAGGGTGGCGTCTCCTGATGATCTCGAAGAGGTGGGGCGGCGAGCGAAAGGTGCCGAGGCTTATCCACAATATCTTTTTGGGATCGACGAAGTCGAAGATCGCCCGGGCCGTCTCATCGTACCCGGACTCCCAGCCGTCGTAGTGAACGATCGGGTCGAAGTGAAACCCGATGTAGTAGCCCCTCCTTTGGGCGCGCCCGGCGGCCTTAAGCCTCTCCATGATCGGGGCCGCCCCCGCCTCCTCCGACCCGGCCACGGGACCGGCGTTGAGAGACCAGGAGATGATCGTCCTCCCTCTGTGGTCAAGGTCAAGGACTCCATCTATATCGGTCTTCTTCGTCTTGAGCTCGAAGAGGACGTTTTTTTTATCGGCGAAATATTGGACGAATCCGGCCGCCAGCCCAGTGAGGTCTTCGAGGTAGAAGCTGTCGGTCAGCTCCCCAGTCCCGACCCGATAGATATATTTCCTTTTACCATCGAGGACCCTGTCGAGCTCGGAAATCGTGTCGTCGAGGTTCACGTTGATAACGACGCCCGGGGCGTTGATGTAACAATTCAAAATGCAGTAGGTGCAGTCTACGTCGCACCCCAGGACCTGGTTTATCACGTGGTAGCCGCAGCAGATGTGGTTAACGGTACCGGGGCAGTTCTTGACGATCCGCCCCTTATGCAGTGCGAGGACGAGGCTCTTTTTCCCCTCCCCCGCCTTGGGGATGTCGCGAAAATCGGAGACGACCACAGCCTCACTGCCGAGCCGGCCCAATACCCTCTCCGTCAGGGGGAACCCCCTCGCCCCCTCCTCTACGTAGATATTTTCAAACCCGTACAAGACTACACCATTTCGAGGAGATCTTTAATCTCCTCCGACTCCGATTCTGACGTCAGGAACTCCCCCAGCCTCTTTATATCCCGGCTGTCTTTGAAGCGAAACTTAAGCTCGAGGTAATCCGCCTCGAAGTGGGGGGGGTGGGATATACCGGCCCCGCAGGGAAGGCCCAGTCTCGTCACGGCGTCATCGAATCTCCTGTTGAGTCCGGAGTGTATGGGGTACCTTATTTCGCGAATCCTCTCCCTTATCCTCTCCCCCCTCATGCCCGACGGCACACCCTCGTCCGCAATTACCTTTTTTATCGCGGTATCCTCTAAAATTTCATCGACCGTGATTCGATCCCGCTTCACGATATCCGTGACAGAGCCCAGAAGCTCCGTGACCACCCCGGAGCCGAACGGAGCGGCCGAGACCAGCGTCAAGAGAGCACCCCTATCGCCCTCGTCAAACCCGCACCAGCTCACAATCGGCTTTAAGGGGTAGCGCCTCGCGTGGCAGAGCCCCTTTATTTCGCGTGAGAGGTCATTTATTGCAAGGAGGTCTCTGAGCACGTTTCTCGACTTCGGAAGGTGAATCAGGTCGAAGAACTCCTCGAGAACTTCCTCCTCCCCCAAACCGAAATCGTTGATCAGCCGGGAGACGATTGTCGAGGCCTCGGCAGCCGTGTACTCCCTTGCCGGGAAGTTGTCCATAAGGGCAAGGATCATCGCATCGGCGTCGGAAAGCCCTCGGTCGTATACCAGCGCCGGGACAGTCTCAAGACCAAGCCTCTCCGCCGCGAAGAGCCTCCTCCACCCGGAGACGGGGACGCAACGACCGTCCTCCTCTTTGATGAGCCTCGCCGGGCTTACGATCCCGAAGGCCGCGATCGAATCGACAAGGGCAGGCATTTGATCGAGCGAATCCGGGTCGAAAGAAACGGCGTAGCGCCTGTCGCCGAGGTCAATCTTCTTAATCGAAACGTCTACAACCACCGCACTATTTAGGGCTTGATTGGATCTTCTCTTCATATTCCCTCGCCTTGTTCTTGAAATAGATCTCTCCCTCGATGTTCCCCCTCTTTTTCGCCCCCCCGCCCACTATCTTCGCCTTCTTGACGATCTCCTCCATGACGGCGATCCTGTCCCCCTGCCTTTCATCCCCGTCGAGGACGCCGGATCGAAGGATCTTCTCGAGGGCGTAGATCCTCAGCATGTCGAGCCCCCAGTACCTCCGCGACAGCTGATCCCTGTGTCCACCCGTCTTTACGATCAGGGGCCTTTCAATGAAGTGAACCGGGTAGCGCGCCGTAATCCTGAGCCACATGTCGTAGTCTTCCGCGGCCAGGAGCTTCTCGTCGAAGAGGCCCACGTCGTCGAAGACCTCCCTCCTTATAATTACGGAAGAGAGACTGATGATTACCAGGGGGAGCGATTTTACAAAGACGTTTCCCGAGTGCTTCCTGTGTCTTGCCCCTGGATTTACCCTGACCCCGTTTCTTATCCATATCTCCTCGGTATGGGAGACGAGATGCCCCTCATCCATCGCCTTAACCTGCAAGGAGAGCTTTTCGTCAAGCCACCTGTCGTCGGAATCGAGAAACGCGATGTATTTTCCCCGGGAGGCCAAAATTCCACGGTTTCTCGCGGAGCTCACCCCCCGGTTTTCCTGCCTTATGTAGACCGCATCGGGAGCCGATTTCTCGATTAATCGATCCGTCCCGTCCGTGGAGCCGTCGTCTACGATGATCAGCTCGAAATCTCCGTACGTCTGGGAGTGGACGCTCTTTATCGCATCTTCGAGAGAACGGATTCGATTGTACGTCGGGATTATTACGCTGACGGCAATCGGCGAACCTTTGTCCTTTTCTCCATTGTCTATATTCATCTTAAGATTTTACTTTTGATCTCTCCACCTGTCAAGGAATCGGTTCAAACCGGCAGATTTTAAGGATGGAATTTTCTTTATCGTTGACAGAACCGATAATGTCTTATATTATGTAAAAAATAATCTATTTAAGGAGGATAAATATTTATATGAATCTTGCCGCCATCAGAAAAGACGTTATCGTTGTCGTCGCAATTCTTCTGGCCCTTTTCGGCGTAACCCACTGCTCAAAGTTGACAAAACACGAGGCCAATTTCACCATCGTCTACTCCAACGACGTCCTGGGAGAGACCGAGCCCTGCGGGTGACGGTCAAACCAGATTGGCGGTCTTGCCAGGAAAGCGACATACATAAAGCAGGTAAGGAGAGAGGCAACCGATCTCCTGCTCCTGGACGCCGGCAACCTCCTCTTCAGACAGAAGTATTACGGCAAGGGTCCCGATTACAGGCTCTCCCTTCATGGGAAAAATATCATCGAGATCTACAATGCGATGGACTGGACCGCATTGTCGATAGGGGAGTTCGATCTCTCCTTCGGAGTCGATTATCTAAAGGAGCTCGAATCGATGGCGGACTTCCCATTCCTTTCCGCAAACATCTTGAACAAAGAGGGGGGTAAACCCGTCTTCACTCCCTATACCGTCGTCAAGCTCTCCGGCTTCAACGTGGGGATAACGTCAGTTATCGGCAGGGATATACTCACCAGCGAAAAACAGAAACAGATGGGGATCTACGTCGACAACGAGTTCGTCGCCCTGAAGGGGGTCATCAAGGAGCTCAAGAGGAAGTCGGATTTCATAATAGTCCTCTGTCCCACCGGATTCGAGAGGGCAAAAGAGATTGCGGGAAGGTTCGACGAGATAGATCTTATATTGACGGGCCATAACCCTGTGACAAATCTCTACCAGCCTATTAAGGTCGGCGGCACCCTTATCTCCCAGATATACTCCAGGGGCAAATACGTGGGTCGTCTCGACATCCAGATCAACGATTCTTCCCTGCCCTACGATCTCTACTTGGAGGGGAAGAGCGAAATAACAAACTTCCAATACCAGAAGCTGACCATGAGGAGGCAGCAGCTCGAAAACGTGTACAAAGACTTTAAAAAGAAAAAGGAGGAGGGGAAGAACGTCGATGATGGGCTGAAAATCATAAAGGATGAGCTCGACGACATAAAAGAGAAGATCAAGGAGCTTGAGAAGGAAAACAAAAAGGATCACAAAAATACCGTAAAGGCCTCCCTCGTCAGCCTCGGGGATAACCTTGCCGACGACCCCGAAGTAAAGAAGATCGACAACGAATACAAGGATAAATTGATCGAAGAGAAGGGGAAATTTCAGGAAGATATGCTGAAGAAGGGAAAGAGGAGCCCGACGGACCTCGCCCAGGATCCCCACTACGTTGGGGCCAAAATGTGCGGCACCTGTCATCCTTCCATCGCCGATTTCGTCAAAAAGACCCGGCACCCCGGTGCGTTCGATACCTTGAGGGAGAATAAAAGACAGTTCGAGCCGGAGTGCTTCTCTTGCCACACCACCGGTTACAGAATGCCGGGGGGATTCACCAACCTCTACACCGCAGGGGAGCTCATTGGCGTCCAGTGCGAGGCGTGTCACGGCCCCGGAAGCCGCCACGTCCTTGACACAAAGGTTAATATGAAGAAGACGCCGACCGAAAAGGACTGCGTCACGTGCCACGACATCGAGAACGACGACAATTTCGTCTACTCGACGGATATGAAGACAATAAAATGCCCTAAGGAGAAGCGGTAGCCGTAAGTGACGGTCGCCGTTGGTCAAATTGAGACAGGCAAAGGAGGGAGCGGGGGGTCGGGGGTTCGGGGGGTCGGGAAAGTCTTTTCAAATTTATTTCTCGGTTGGCTCCCGATAATATATTGTAATAGTATTTTTTACTGAAAAACGTATTACGCATCGACCAATGTGTAAAAAAGTATTGCAATTCAAACACCAGTGGTTATAGAATGTTTTTGTTTTAACTACGGTCCAATTAAATATTAAGTTAATAAGGGAGGAAATTATGCCAGGTGGATATATAGGAAGGTATCTCGTTTGCGACCTGAGCAAGAAGACATATGAAACGGTCGAGCCGGGAGATGCCTTTTACAAGAAGTATCTCTCGGGCTACGGACTCGGGGCGGCGGTGATCACCCAGAGGCAGAAGCCCGGGACGGATCCCCTCTCACCGGAGGCCCATCTCGGCTTTTGCTCCGGGTTGCTCACGGGAACCGGCGCGATGTTCTCGGGCCGATACATGGTCGTGGGGAAATCCCCCTTGACCGGCGGCTGGGGCGACGCAAACTCCGGGGGCTTCTTTTCCCACGAGATCAAAAAGGCGGGCTACGACGCCGTCTTCTTTACGGGAAGCTCAAAAGAGCCGGTATGGGTTCACCTTACAAACGACGGAGTGGAGTTCAAGAGCGCAAAGCACCTCTGGGGAAAGGACACGGTTGAGACCGAAGAGGCCATCAAGAAGGATCTAAACGACAAAAAGGTCCAGATAGCCTCCATCGGGATGGCGGGCGAAAAGGTGTCTCTTATCTCCGGCATCGTCAACGACTCCGGCAGGATAGCCGCCCGCTCGGGCCTCGGATCGGTCATGGGCTCCAAGAAGCTGAAGGCCTTCTCGGTAAAGGGAACGGGAAAGATTCCTGTCGCCGACCCGGCCGCGATGAAGAAGATCACGGAAAAATTCATGAAGAAATTCAAGAGGGTGGGCCCGCCCGATAAGATCTCGGTCAAGTTCCTTCAGCCCTTCGGAAAGCTCATCGGAAGGACGGGATTGCATGTTCCGACCCAGCCCTCCACGGTAAGGCTCATGTTTAAAAAGTACGGCACCTCCGCCCTTACCGCCTATTCTTCCGAGGTGGGGGACAGCCCCGTCAAGAACTGGGGGGGCGTCGGCTACTCCGACTTTCCGCTTGACTCCAAGAGCTCCAAGCTCTCCGAGGAAGAAGTAATCAAGTACGAAAAGAAGAAGTATCACTGTCAGGCGTGCCCCCTGGGCTGCGGCGGGATATTCGACATCGACTTCGGCAAGTTCAAGGGGACGGAGGGACACAAGCCGGAATACGAGACCCTCTCCGCCTTCGGGAGCCTGATTCTAAACGACGATCTCGAATCGATCGTCGAGATAAACGAGATGTGCAACCGCGCCGGGATCGATACGATCTCGACGGGCGGGGCGGTGGCCTTCGCCATCGAGTGCTTCGAGAACGGAATAATCGACGAGAAGATGACCGGCGGATTGAAGCTCGGCTGGGGGAAGAGTGAAGAGATCAAAAAGCTCGTCGAGATGATAATAGAGCGTAAAAATATCGGAGATCTTCTCGCCGACGGCGTAAAGAAAGCCTCCGAAGAGATTGGGGGCGATTCCTACAAGTACGCCGTCCACGCCGGCGGGCAGGAGCTCCCGATGCACGACGGGCGCCTCGACAAGGGATACGCCATGGCGTACCAGTGCGAGCCCACACCGGGCCGCCACACCATCTCCAGCTTCCTCTACGGACAGCTCTGGGGCGTCAAGAAGATCTTCCCTGAAGCCAAAAGGATGATAAAGGAGGCCAAGGGAAAGGATATGAAGGGTGTAAACCTCTATGCTGCCACAACGTTCTACATGCAGATAATCAACGGCGCCGGAGTCTGCGAGTTCGGCCCCCTGACCGGCCCCGTCCCTGTGATCGATTACATCAATGCCGCCACGGGCTGGAAGTTCTCCCCGAACGAGTATTTCAAGATCGGAGAGAGGATATTGAGCCTCAGAAAGGCGTTCAACGTCAGGGAGGGAATCAAGGCCAAGGACACAAAGATGCACGGCCGAGGCTTCGGGAATCCACCGATGAAAAAGGGCCCCCACAAGAACGTCACCCTCGATATGGACGCGCTCCAAAAGGGGCTGTTCGAGGTTATGAGCTGGGACGACGTTACGGGAGGACCGACCAAGGACAAGATCAAGGAGCTCGGCCTCGATGAGCTGAGCCTGTAGAGAAAAATCGTTTCTAAAAAGTGAATTTTAAAAAAGGCCCCGGTGATCCCGGGGTTTTTTTCGGCCCGATTACCCAAAGTTTTTTTGGATAAAAAAGCTTGACAATGAGACCCCTCTCGTATATATTTTTAGAATAGTTTGAAATATTCACTTCCGAGTCCAATCGTCCCCCGGGGATGAATGGGCCGCTTGAGGGTGACCGAGCAATCGATCACCCCGCCATTGTGCAAAGGAAGAGATGTCCTCTTGATCATCAGGGGGCGTCAAGGATTATATCCTTGATGCTCACCGGATGGGAAGAAGAGACGTTTCTTCCTTTTTTTTTGGGGTGAATTTTTCAAAGAGGATTTTTAAGGACACAGCTTAAGATTTTCATTTAGTTTTTTTTGTAAAAAAACCTGTTTACCCTAAACACCCAATAGGGAGAAAGGAGAGCTATGGAAGTTACCAGAAGAACTTTTCTTAAGCTCTCCGGGGCGACTGCCTTGGGAACGGGTCTCGGCATCAACATCTCCGGTGTTGAAGCATTAGCCACCCCTCTCAAGATACAGTACGCCCGGGAGACAACCACCATCTGCCCCTATTGCGCGGTGGGCTGCGGAATTATCGTTCACGTAAGGAACGGTAAGGTCGTATACACCGAGGGCGATCCGGATCATCCCATCAATGAAGGTTCCCTTTGCTCAAAGGGCTCCGCATTGTACCAGATGGCCGTGAACGAAGCCCGCCTGAAGGTGCCCCTTTATCGCGCGCCCGGGGCAAAGGAGTGGAAGGAGCTGTCCTGGGAGGACGCCATCGACATGATCGCCGAGAGGGTGGTCAAGACCCGCGAGAAGACATTCACCGAGAAAAACGAATCGGGCCAGACCGTGAACCGCACCCTCGGGATCGCTTCGATCGGCAGCGCCGCCATGGACAATGAAGAGTGTTACCTTTACCAAAAATTTCTTAGGGGATTGGGCCTGGTGTATATAGAGCATCAGGCTCGTATCTGACACAGCGCCACGGTAGCGGCTCTGGCAGAGTCGTTTGGAAGAGGCGCAATGACAAATCACTGGATCGACATCGGAAACAGTGATTGTATCTTAATTATGGGCAGCAACGCTGCCGAAAACCACCCCATCTCCTTCAAGTGGGTAACCCGCGCAAAGGAGAAGGGTGCGACCATCCTTTCCGTTGACCCGAGATTCACGAGGACTTCGGCGAAGGCCGACAACTATGCGCCGTTAAGGTCGGGCACCGACATCGCCTTTTTGGGCGGGATGATCAAGTACATCATCGAAAACAAGAAGCACTTCGTCGAGTATCTTTCCGAGTACACAAACGCCGCTTTTATCGTGAATTCGGATTTTAAGCTTCCGGCGGAAAACAAGGGCGTGTTTTCAGGACTCAACGGAAACAAGTACGACAAGTCCACGTGGAGCTTCGTTAAGGACGGCCGCGGCGTACCGGTCAGGGACAAGACCCTATCCAATCCGATGTGCGTGTTTCAGCTTCTAAAAAAGGAGTATGACCGCTACGACATGGAGACCGTATCCTCGATTACAGGAACCCCAGTGGAAAAGCTCAAGGAGATCTACGAGATCTACTCGGAGACGGGCGTCAAGGACAAGGCGGGAACCATCATGTACGCGATGGGCTGGACCCAGCATACCGTGGGCGTTCAGAACATCAGGACCATGGCGATAATCCAGCTCCTCCTGGGCAACATGGGAATCGCCGGCGGAGGCGTGAATGCGCTGCGCGGGGAGTCGAACGTGCAGGGCTCCACCGACCAATGTCTGTTGTTTCACATCCTTCCCGGATATTTGACAACGCCGAATACCGGCTGGCCCACCCTTGACGACTACAAGAAGGCAAAGGTGGCAAGCGTAACCTCTAATGACCCGCTTAGCGCAAGCTGGTGGACCAACTATCCGAAGTATATCACAAGCCTGATGACGGCCCACTACGGACTCAACGTCACCCCGGAACAGGCCTATCTCTATCTTCCGAAGCTCGATCCCGGCGCCAACTACTCGTGGCTGGAAATATGGGATCAGATCTACAAGGATAATATCAAGGGACTATTAGCCTGGGGTATGAACCCCGCCTGCTCCGGCGCCGACTCCAACAAGGTTCGTGCCGCGCTTGCCAAGCTGGACTGGCTTGTCAACGTCAACATCTTCGACAACGAGACCGGCTCCTTCTGGAAGGGCCCGGGGATGGACCCCGCTAAAATCAACACCGAGGTCTTCATGCTTCCCTGCGCAGGCTCCGTTGAGAAGGAGGGAAGCATCACCAACTCCGGCCGCTGGATGCAGTGGCGCTACAAGGCGGTAAATCCCCCCGGAATAGCGCTTCCCGACAGCGAGATCATTACGGAGCTCTACTACAAGATCAAGGAGAAGATGGAGGCAAGCAACTCCGTTCTCAAGGAGGCCTTCACCCTGCTGACATGGGATTACGGCAAGAAGGGGATCGACGGCAAGATCAAGGAAGTCGACATCCACGAAGTCGCAAAAGAGATTAACGGCTACTTCCTTAAGGACAAGGTAATAGACGGCACCATATTCAAGAAGGGGGACCTCGTCCCGTCCTTCGCATTTTTACAGGACGACGGCTCCACCTCCAGCGGAAATTGGCTCTACTGCAACTCGTACACCGTCAAGGGGAACATGGCCGCAAGGCGAAACGGCGTCGACAAATCGGGCATCGGGCTTTACTCAGAATGGGCCTGGTGCTGGCCCGTCAACCGCAGGATCATCTACAACCGCGCATCCGTTGACCTGAACGGCAACCCGTGGGCGCCCTTAAAACCGGTCATCAGGTGGACCGGCCCTATCACCAAGTGGGTGGGGGACGTTCCGGACGGCGGATGGCCTCCGATGAATTCGGAGGGAACAAAGCTCCCCTTCATCATGAAGCCTGACGGAGTTGCATCGATATTCGGCCCCGGCCTGGCGGAGGGTCCTTTCCCGACCCACTACGAGCCGCTGGAGTGCCCGGTGGAGAAGAACTTGATAAATCCTGATCAGCTTATGAATCCCACGGTTCACATCTACGACTCCGACAAGGATGTATACGCCAAAGTCTGTGATCCGAACTACCCCATAATCGCCACAACGTACAGGGTTTCGGAGCATTGGCAGACGGGCGTCATGACGCGCTGGCAGCCGTGGCTCGCGGAGATGCAGCCCTCTAATTTCGTGGAGATGTCGGAGGAGCTGGCAAAGCTCAAGAGGATCAAAAACGGAGACCTTGTAAAGGTATCGTCCGCCAGGGGCGAGCTTACGGCGGTGGCGATCGTTACGAAGAGATTCAAGCCGATGAAGGTTCAGGGCAACGAACTCCATCAGGTCGGCATTCCCTGGCACTTCGGGTGGAGAACCACGGAAAAAGGTCAGAACGGCGATTCATATGCGCCGGTGCCGGAGGTCTTCACCTTCGGCGATGCGGCAAACCTGTTAACGGCGGGAATCGGTGATCCGAACACGGGGATACCGGAGACCAAGGCGTTTCTTGTCAACGTAGAAAAGGCGAAAGGAGGTGGGGCGTAAATGGCAGCGACAAAATCAATAATGCGAGACGAGATGGCAAAGCTCATTGACCTCTCGAAGTGCACGGGGTGCAGGAGCTGTCAGGTGGCCTGTAAAAACTGGAACTCCCAGCCCGCGGTCCAGACGAAAAACGTGGGAAGCTACCAGAACCCCCAGGACCTCCAGCACAACACGTGGACCCTTATCCGCTTTCAGGAAGGGGTAAAGGAAAACGGCGATTTAGAGTGGATTTTCAGAAAAGACGGCTGCATGCACTGCACCGACGCCTCCTGCGTAAGGGTCTGCCCCACGGGCGCCCTGAGTTACGGGGAGATGGGCGCCGTGAGGCTCAACCAGGACCTCTGCATAGGATGTAAATACTGCACCATCGCGTGTCCCTTCAACATCCCGAGGTACGACAGGGAATCCGAGAAGACCTATAAGTGTACCCTCTGCGAGGACAGGATAACGAACAACCTCGTTCCGGCCTGCGTAAAGGCCTGTCCCACCGGCACCCTTTCCTGGGGCACCAAAGAGGAGATGATCAAGAAGGGCAACGAGAGGGTGAAGGAGCTTGTGGCGATGGGATACGAAGACGCATCCCTTTACGGCGACAAGTACGTCGGGGGAACCCATGTCATGTACGTCCTTACGGAAAAGGAAGGGCACTACGACAGACTGGTCAAATCGCCGAGCGTGCCCCTCTCCGTCAAGCTGTGGAAGAACGTCGCCAAGCCCCTCGGACTCTTCACAATGGGCGCGGTAATCGGCGCGGCTCTGCTCCATTACGTAATCAAAGGCCCGAAGCGGCCCAAAGGAGAGGAGGGTTAGCATGGCTGGAAAAAAAGTAATAGTTACAACACCCACAGAAAGGGTCGTTCACTGGGTGCTTGCCGTTTCATGTCTCCTGCTGGTTGCGACGGGGCTGATGATGGCCTTCAGGTCTTTCGAGCCCCTGGCATCTATCTTCGGCGGATACAGAGCGGTCATCGCCATCCACGGGATTTTAGGATTGTTTTTCACCGTCTCCCTCATCTGGGCGATAACCATCTGGAAGAAGGACGCCGGCTCGCTGAACAGCGACGACATCGTCTGGCTCAAGGCCGCCGGCGGGTACCTCTGGGACGCCAAGATCCCCGAGCCCTACAAGTACAACGCGGGTCAGAAACTCTTCTTCATCACCGTTGCGGTCTACGGCCTCGTAATGGTCGTTACGGGATTCATCCTCTGGCTGGGAGCGGGACACTTGAGCTCCGCCTTCCTGCGCTGGGTGATGGTTTTCCACGCCTTCGGTGTCATGGTTATTGGAGGCTTTGCCATGACTCATATCTACCTGGGAACCATCGGGACCACGGGATCGGTCGACGCCATGCTCGACGGCAAGGTGACGGAAGCATGGGCAAAGACCCACATGACGGGCTGGTATAAAAAGAAGGGAAAGAGCAAGACTGTTTAGGTAAAAAAACAACAACACAAATAGAGGGCGGTTTTTTTGCCGCCCTCTATTTTATTCTATAAAGCAGATAAAAAACGGACACAATCAATCATGAAGGAAAAAGACACAAACAGCAAAGAGAAAATGAATATGAATAGAGAGGAAAGGAGAGCCATAGAAAAGTCGAAGGAGAAACACCCGGAGATAGTCGAGGTTCTGGATCTGTTTTTGAAGCTCTCGGAGCTCTCTTGTGACACCATACCGGTAAACGGAAAAAGCATAAGCTGGGACAAACTCAAGGAGGGCTTTCCGGCCATCGATAAAAGGACTCTCCCCAAAGACCTCGGCACATTGTTTAAGAGGTTTAAAAATATAGTGGAAATCCTCTTGACGAGGAACAGCGATTTTGCGTCTGCAGTCAACGCCCTGTTCGAGAGAGAGGAATTGTTCAGAGAGCTCCTCGAGGGGGTGTTGATGGGTCAATACGACTTCCCCAAAGATTTTTCGCACCTTAGGCCCGTGATACTTTTCGCCGCCGGCGAGACTCTTCTGCCGCTGATCAACGGCGTCAAGCTGGCCGATCCGCCAAAAAAAGCACTCGACTCCTGGGGCAAATCCTACTGCCCCATATGCGGCGCGCCCCCCAACATCTCTGCGATCGAGGGGGAAGAAAACAGGCTTTTCCTGTACTGCGGCCGCTGTTCCCAGAGCTGGAACTTCCCCCGGCTGGTCTGCGTCCACTGCGGCGAGGAAGACCAGAAAAAACTCCAATACTTCTTTGCAAAAAACGACGAGATACACCGTGTCTACGTCTGCGACTCCTGCAAACACTACATAAAATCGGTGGACAAGAGGGAAAAAACGGTCGTCTTTCCCCAGCTGGAAGATCTAACGACAATGGGGCTCGACATAGTTGCAAAGAAGGAGGGGTACAAGCGCGAGAGTGTCGATTTTGTCGGGCTCATATTGACGGACTACGAGGTAAAAAAGGGAGATTAAAAAGAGACCGGCAAAAAGCTGGAAATTTGATCCGGCTATTTGAGAACGGTTTTCCGATTTGTCCGGGAATTGACCAATTGACCTAATCGATCTTATTTTTCAATGTCGTCCGGTTGAGGAAAAAGAATCTTAACCGATTTCCACCCGACCGAGCGCTCAATCCTATCCAAGTAGAAGAGAAGCCTGCATCTCAAGCAAGATTTACAGGAAATCTCCTATAAGATTAAACTTCAAAGGAAATTCCAAAAACCGATTTTTTATCCCTCTTCTAAAAAAGTCTTGACATGTCAACGAAGTTAGGCTAAACTATATATATTAGACTTATAGAATATTAGCTAACAATTTTAGATACGCCTAATGTTTAGCATATTGTATTTACACAATATCCAAAAAAGAATTGTGCCTAATTCGGGGGGCTAAAAGATGGGGGGAATATTATGATTGTAGAAATGTTGTCGGGAATCATGAAGGCCTCCTGGTGGATACTGAAGGAGGCCGCCCCCTACGTCCTTTTCGGCTCCCTCTTTGCGGGACTGATCTACATCTTCCTGAATCCCGAGACGATCTACAGGCACTTCGGGAAGGGCAAGGTGAGGTCGGTCCTTCTGGCTTCGATATTCGGAATCCCGGTACCCCTATGCTCCTGCGGGGTGCTGCCGGCGGCCGTATCGTTGAGAAAGCAGGGGGCCACCCGTGGGGCCACCTTATCTTTTCTAATCTCCACTCCTGAGTCTGGGGTCGACTCGATCGCGGTGACCTACGCCCTGATCGATCCCCTGATGACGGTAATAAGGCCGATCTCGGCCTTCATATCCGCAACCATAGCCGGGATCGCCGACAACCTGACCTCGGGAGAGGAACCCGAGACCGATCCGAAAAAGATCGACATCACATGCAAGGTGGACGGCTGCTGCGACGGGATAAACTGTCCCATAGAAATCCACAGGAGCCACCACACCCTCTTCGAGAAGCTCACCGCTGCGGTAAAATACTCCTTCGGCGAGCTGTTCGAGGACTTTGCCCTCTGGTTTGTCATCGGCGTGGTTCTTGCCGGGGCGATAACCTACCTCGCCCCGGAGCGGCTGATGGAGAGATACCTTGGCGGGGGATTGCACTCTATGCTGATAATGCTCCTTGCGGGGATTCCGATGTATATCTGCGCCACGGCCTCGACCCCCATTGCGGCGGCCCTGATCCTCTCCGGCGTAAGCCCGGGGGCGGCGCTGGTGTTTCTCCTCGCCGGGCCGGCCACGAACCTCGCCTCCCTGTCGGTGGTGGCGGGGACGCTGGGGAAGCGCTCCGCCGCTATCTACCTTGCGACTATATCGGTCGTGGCGGTGTCGATGGGGCTCTTGACCGACCGGCTATACTCCGCCCTGGGCGTGACTCCCGGGGCCTACGCCGGGAAGGCGTCGGAGTTCATCGGCGAGCCGGTCAAGGCCGTGCTTGCCGCCGTCTCGGCCATCCTCCTCATTATCGCCGTATATAACAAGTACGCGAGGAGGAAGGGAAGCTGCGACTCCACCTGCTCCGTTGAGCATATCCACTGTGAGGGTGACCACGACCACCACCACCATTGATGAAAAAGACCGGAATTGAAATTTAGCCCTTGTCGACAAAAAAATGGGGGACGGCCCTTGTTATAAGACGCCGTCTCCCTTAACTGTTTCTATCATTTTTAATAGGATGAGGATTTAAGGACCCCCCCCACTCCCTTACCCCTTATAAACACCAATCCTTCAACCGGCCCCTCTCACCCTCATCGGTTGTTTCGACACGCTATCAACCAACCACCCGACCGGCCGCTCTAACAATTACAAATCGTGAGAGCCTTCACAACAATCCTCCAGCCGGCCTACCAATTCACCAGCCTTACAACCAGCCGCCCCGCACTCAAAATCGTATTAAGATGGGACTATTTTCCCCCTTCCTTCTCCTTCTTTGCCTTCTCAAGCTCCCGTGCCCTCAGCTCCTTTCTCAGGATTTTGCCCACCGCGGATTTGGGAAGGGCATCGACAAACTCGATTATCTTCGGGACCTTGTAGGCGGCCATCTTTTCCTTGCAATATTTCGTTACTTCCTCCTCCGTCAGGGTCTCGCCCCCCTTAACCACGATGAAGGCCTTTACTGTCTCGCCGCGGTATCCGTGGGGAACGCCCACCGTGCACGCCTCCATGATCTTTGGGTGGTCGAAGAGTATATCGTCGATCTCCAGCGGGTAGATATTGTATCCGCCGGCGATTATCATGTCCTTCTTCCTGTCCACTATTGTGAGGTATCCGTCTTCGTCGAAGGTTCCGATATCTCCGCTGTAAAACCAGCCGTCCTTCATGACCTCAGCCGTCTCCTTGGGCTTCTTGTAATATCCCATCATGACCTGCGGTCCCTTGATGATGACCTCCCCCGGCTCCCCTATCTTCATCTCCTTCTTCCCCTTCTCGATATCGACGACCTTGATGTCCGTGTCGGCGACGGGGACTCCCACGGTGCCGGGTTTGAGCTTCCCGCCCCAGGGGCCGGCCGTGGCCAGCGGCGCCGTCTCCGTAAGGCCGTAGACCTCGCAGATTGTCGCTCCGGTCAGCGCCTTGAGGTCGTTTATGGTATCCGTCGCCAGGGGCGCCGCTCCGGATATGAATCCGTCGATAAAGGTGAGGTCCATATTCCTGAATTCCGGCTCGTTCAGGAGACCCACGAAGATCGTAGGCACGCCGGGGAGCCAGTTCGGCTTCTCCGATTTCAGAAGATCGATAATCGCCTTAGGTTCCGGCCTTGGGATCATAATATGCTCCCATGCCTGCCATATGTTCAGGTTCTGGATCGCCGTGAAACCAGCCGTGTGAAAGATCGGGAACGTACCCACCATTTTTACATCGCCTGGGCCTATATCTGGAAACCACCCGAGAAGCTGCTGGACGTTTACGCTTATGTTCTCGTGAGAGAGCATGACCCCCTTGCTTACCCCGGTGGTACCTCCAGTGTATAGGAGCGTCGACAGCTCTTCCCACTTGCTCTTGTCCTCGAGGGGCGCCGGGGAGTATTTCTTTATCACGTCCTTGAAGACCAGGAGGTCGTCGGTGGGCGTGATCTTTCTGTACATAGCCTTTCTGACGTAGGGAAAGAGCTGCTTTTTGGGAAACGGCAGATATGAGTTTATATGACAGGCTATAGTCTTCTCGATCTTGGTGTCCCCCTTTATCTTTTCAATCCTGGGAACCAGAAGGGCCATCGTGATTATCATCCTGGAGTCGGAGTCGTTGAGCTGATAGGTGAGTTCCCTCTCCGTGTAGAGGGGGTTGTTCTGAACCGCCACTGCCCCGACCCGCCAGATTGCCATGTTGGTTATGACCGTCTGGGGAAGGTTCGGAAGACAAACTGCGATCTTGTCACCCTTTTTGACTCCAAGGTCCAACAGCGCCCTGGCAAACTGATTTACCATGGCGTTCAGCTTCTTGTAAGTAATCTTGTTGCCCATGTAGTTCAGGGCCACCACATTTGGATAATTCTCGGCAGATCTCGTCAGGGCCTGCGATATAGTGAGTTTTTCGTACTTGATGCTCTTTTGAACGCCCTCTGCATAAGACTTGTGCCACATTTTTGTTTCCATTCAATCCCCTCTTAAAAAAGTTAATAAATCAAACCAATATTTTAACCGAACAAAGGCCTAATAAATCAGTCGGAGTGAATACTTGACTCGTTATTTTCGTATTTCCTCATCACCGCTATCCCCGACTTGACCACATCGAGACAACCGAAGGGCTTGATCAGGGCGAAGATCGTCTCCACCTTCTCGGGTGTGCCGTTAAAGGCGATGGTTATCTTGTCGTCGTGAAGGTCGACTATCTCGCCGTGGTAATGGTTGACGACCTGTAGGATGTCCCCGTGCTTTTCGACCGAGTACTTGAGCTTCACAAGAAGCATCTCGTACTCCAGAAACTCCTCCTTCAGGGAGTCCCTTACCTCTATGATGTTGATCAATTTCGCTATCTGCTTTACGATTCCCTTGAGTCCCGTGGGGGTGGCCATAAGCTTGATGATGATCTTGTAGACGTCCTCGGTCTGGGTGCTGGCGCCGATAAATGAGGTGATGTTGAATCCCCTCCTGCTGATGAGGTTGCTGACGTTTGCGGTCACCCCGGGCTTATTCTCGCAGATGATGAAGATGGTAAACTCCTGCTCCTCCTCCTTCGGATATATCCTCAAAACCCTCTCAAGTTTCTTCTCCATGACTTAAGACCTGGAAATATTGTTTGTATTTTTGTGTTTACGCTTTAAACAAACTTATAAAAAATCCGACATCCCCCTCCCTCCCCTTCGATCCGCCTCCTCATCCAATCTACCTCCCTGCTCGATCTGCCTCATCCACAAAAATGCCCAACCCCCCCTATATAAAAAATACCCGACCCTTCCTACATAAAAAATGCCCGACCCCCCGACCCCCCAACCCCCCAACCCCCCAACCCCCCCTGCATAAAAAATCTTCCCAACCCCCACCCGCCGAGATCCCCCCTTACCTCTGGGGATTAATCGACCTCTTTCCCCTGAACATGCTGACCTTCCCCGTGCGCAGGGACTCGATTATCTCGTAGGGCTCCAGCCGCTCGAAGAGCATGTCGATCCTCGACTCCTCCTCCGCTATCTCGATGATCGCCACATCGTCGTAGATGTCTATCACCCTCCCCCCGAAGAACTCGACGAGGTGCAGTACCTCCGTCTTTATCTTCTTTGAGAAGTTTATCTTGATAAGGGCGTACTCCCGAAGCTGGGAGTTCTTGTGGTCGTGCTCCGCCGTCCTGTGGACGTTGAGAAGCTTCTGCACCTGCTTTCTCACCTGTTCCAGGACGGCTTCGTCGCCGTCCACGGTGATGGTAAAGCGGCTCTTGCCGGGTATCTCGGTGCTCCCCACTGAGAGGGCCTCGATGTTGAAGCCCCTCCTGAAGAAGAGTCCGGCGATGCGCATCAAAACGCCCGGCTTGTCCTCCACCAATATCGAGATTATCTTCTGCACGGCGTTGCCCTTATGCCCCTAAAAAAACCTAAAAGAACCAAACGATTAAGCCCGATCAGTTGTCGTAAGACTGATAGGGGATGTTCTCCTGGGACTCGATTATACAATCTATCACAAACGTCGAGTCCGACTCAAGCCCCTTTTCTATCGCCCCCCTGACGTCCTTAATATCGGTAACCTTCACCCCGTCAAGTCCCATGCCCCTGGCCACATCGACGAACTCCACGTTGGGGGGGAACTCGCACTCCATATACTTCCCGTCGTAGAAGATGTCCTGAACCTGGCGGATCATCCCCAGGTGATGATCGTTCATTATTATTACGACCACCGGGATGTTGTAGTGGGAGGAGGTGGCGAGCTCCTGAATGTTCATCATAAAGCTCCCGTCCCCCGTGATGAGGACGACCTTCTTTTCCGGGCGCGCCATCTTGGCCCCCATGGAGGCGGGAAAGCCGAAGCCCATCGTCCCCAAACCACCGGACGTGATGAACCCCCCCCTGTCGAGCCCTGGACTGTTGTAGTACTTGGCGGCCCAGATCTGGTGTCTGCCTACGTCAGTGGCCACGATGAAATCGCCCCCCATCTCCGAGAGGATCTCGACTATTGCGGGGATGCTCATGCCGTTGTCGCTGTCGTATGTCTCAAGATTTCTCACCGGCTTTTTCTTCTTTCTCTCCGTAACCGACCCGTCCTCCTTAAGCCTTTTGATCAGCTCCGTGAGCACGTTCTTTGCGTCGCCCACTATCGGGATATCCACCTTAACGGTCTTTTCTATCTCGGCGGGGTCGATATCTATTTGGATGAACTTGGCGAGGTCGGTGAATTTCTCATATGACAAGACCGCCCTGTCCCCGAATCGGGCGCCCACGGCAAAGATGACATCCGCCGATTTAAGGGTATCCACCGCTACCTTGGCGCCATGCATCCCTATCATCCCAAGGTGGTATTTGAAGGACTGGGGCACGGCCGACTTTCCCATGAGGGTGGTCATGACCGGCGCGCCGAGGAGTTCGGCAAGCTCAATGAGCTGGTCTGTCGCCCCGGAGCGGATAACCCCGCCCCCCGCCACGATTACCGGATTCTTGGCCGATGCCAGAAGGGTTGCCGCTTTTTTGATCTGGCCGCCGTGGCCGGCGATAATGGGGTTGTATCCCTCCAGCGTAACGTCGACGTCGGGGTCGTATTCCGCCTCCTCCAGCATGACGTCCTTCGGTATATCGAGGAGGACCGGGCCGGGTCTCCCGCTCTTGGCCAGGAGAAACGCCGTCTTCAGCGCCGGGGTGATCTCGGCCGCCGTCAGAATATGCTGGTTGTGCTTTGTTATGGGGATGGTTATTCCGACGATGTCCACCTCCTGGAAGGCGTCGGTGCCGATAAAGCGCCTCTCCACCTGCCCGGTGATGGCGACTATCGGGGAGGAATCGAGATAGGCCGTGGCTATTCCCGTGACGAGGTTTGTTGCCCCTGGGCCGCTCGTTGCCAGGCACACCCCCACCTCCCCGGACGCCCGGGCGTAGCCGTCGGCCATGTGGGCCGCCGCCTGCTCGTGGCGCACTAGTATGTGGCGGATGGGATAGTCGTCCATCCTGTCGTAAATGGGGAGAGTCGCCGCTCCCGGATAACCGAAAAGAACCCTTACCCCCTGGTCCAACAGCCCTTTAAGGAGAATGTCCGCCCCCTTCATCTTAGCCATATCCCACCAAATCCTAAAAATACTTTACATCCAAACAACATTTTTATGATTTTATAGTATACACCCTCAATATTCAAGGTATTTTTTCCGGTTCCATTTTTTTCATTCGGGATAAAAAGAATCGAATATGTTCTAAAAATGTCACAAATGTGTTATACTCCCAGAGACACCAAGACCCTCCGATAAAATCCCGAAGGCCTTGTTTTATTACGATTGGAGGAAAGGATCACAAAATCCCTCCTGCATACGGAAGGGAAGCTTGTAAACGGAAAGAGGCCGGGAGAAAAGAGATCGTTTTGGCAGTGCGGAGGCGGGGGATTCCATCGAGGCGGCAGAAGGTAGGCCGTTAACGGCATCCGCAACGCTGAAGGGGGCGGCGGTAATAGGGTAATCGGGGCGGGGGAGGAGGTGGGGGTTTTTCATTTAACACTCGAGCCATCCTCCTTCCATCAAAAGCTCAACAACCGTTTTTATAAAGAGGTTTAGGCAGAAACAAAATGGGCGGTCGAGCAGGAAAAAGCGCTGAAAGTCCCGACCGGAGGGAAAGGGTGGTCCTCGTAAATCCCCCGGCCGGGGTCGTCAACAAGGAGACGAGGTACCGCCTCCCGATCCTGAACTCACTTCCCCAGCTCGGGATACTCTATATCGCCGGCGTCCTCCTGAAAGAGGGGATAGACGTTAGGGTTCTGGATGCCCAGGCGTTGGGACTCGACGCCGCCGAGACCGTCGATCGTGTCCGCCGCTGGTCGCCCAAGGTCCTCGGCCTTACCGGATACACCTCCACGGTAGGCCTCGCCCACGAGGTCGCAAAGGGGTTGAAGAAAACCTTTCCCGACCTGGTCACGGTCTTGGGCGGGCCCCACGTCACCGCCGTCCCGGAAAAGACCCTCACCCGGTTTCCGGCCTTCGACTGCGCCCTTATGGGGGAGGGGGAGGACTCCATAGCGTCCCTCTTCAAATCGCTCGTCAACGGGGGGTTGAACGCCGAGGCGAAGAAAATCGCCGGAGTAATCTACAGGGACGGAAAAGATATAAGGATCAACGAGCGACCGCCGCTGATCAAAGACCTCGACACCATCCCTCCGCCACCCTTCGAGCTCCTTCCGGGCTTTCCCCGACTCTACTCTCCGCCGATATTTCACTCGCCGAGGAGACTCGCGGCAACCCTCGTGACGTCCCGGGGATGCCCCTTTTCGTGCACCTTCTGCGACCGCGCCGTCTTCGGGAACAGGTACCGCCATCACAGCGTCGAGTACATCATAGATATGATAAGGCGCCTTAAGGTCGATCACGGGATAGATCACATCATTTTCTACGACGACAACTTCACCGTGGACAGGGATCATCTGACTGGGCTTTTAGAGGAGATCTTGAGGCTTCCGTTTCCGATCACCTGGAACTCCGACGCAAGGACAGACCTCGTAACGCCAGAGCTATTAAGGCTGATGAAGAGGGCCGGGGCCTTTATGATAAACTACGGGATCGAGACGGCCGACCCGACCCTCCTTGAATCGATGGAGAAGACGCTGTCGCCCGAGACGGCCGCCCGCGCGGTCTCGATGACCACGGAGGCCGGGATATATGTAAAGGGGCTCTTCATCGTGGGCGCCCCGGGGGAGACGAGAGAGAGTATAGAGCGAACCAAGGATTTTATATCCGACCTCCCGTTTGCCCTCATAAACGCCTCGAAGTACACCCCCTATCCGGGGTGCGAGGCCTACGAGGATATCGAGAAATACGGGGCTTTCGACGAGGACTGGGAGAAGATGAACGCCATGAACTTCGTGTTCTGGCCCGATACGATCGACAGGGAGAGCCTTGTCAAGGGATACAACGATCTCTTGAAGAGCTTTTACAAGAATCCGAAACAGTGGAAGACGTTCAAAGTGATGCTGAAAGAAAACCGGTTCGATCGGCTGCGGCTCCTCAAGGCCACCCTGGGACACATCCGGTACGTCGCAAAAAAGGCGCTTCTGAGGAAAAAAGGATTAGACAAATTCGATTTATGATGTATCATGCTGTAAAAAAAGGGGGCAATGACATCCTATATCGGGTCACTATATTGAGGCAAACGGGAAAAAGACGGCATAAAACGGTTCAATATATAGAAAGCCATGGAGTCAATATATGAAGAGCACGAAATTTCAGGTCCTCAGCGAGGACGAGGTCAAGCGGATTCACGGACTCTCCTTTGAATTGATGGAGGAGGTGGGAATCAAGGTCGAGGTCAAGAAGATGAGGCAGATGCTCGCCGACGCGGGCTGCAAGGTCGACGAGGCCACAAAGATTGTAAAGTTTCCCCAGGGCGTTGTGGAGGACTACCTGAAGAAGGTGCCAAGGGAGTTTGTGGTCTGCGGGGCGGACCCCGATAACGAGTGGGTGGTGAATCCCGACACCCAGATATTCGGCGGGCTCGGCACGGCCATAGGGATGTACGACCTCAAGACCGGGGAGTACCGCCCGACCACCCTTAAGGACACCATCGATCACGTCATACTCTTCGACTATCTCGACAACATAGTCTCCAATCAGATGGACTACTGGCCCCACGACATTCCTATGCAGACAATCCACTCGGAGACGATAAGGGGATGGGCCGAAAACTGCACCAAGTCCTTCGGGATGGGGGCATACGGCGTGATGCCCACCACCGACATGATGGAGATGACGGCAATCGTCATGGGGGGAAAGGAGGCGATCAAGAAGAAGCATCCCTTCATCTCCATCGTGAGCATCCAAAGCCCCCTTTCCACCTCCCAGATCCAGGTCGAGGGGATGATGATACTCGCGGAGCACGGCCAGCCGGTAATCCCGTCTCCCGAGGCGATGGCCGGAACCACGGCGCCCGCAAGCCTTGCGGGGCTTCTGACCCAGCACAACGCCGAGATTCTCTCCCACATCGTCATGACGCAGGTCGTCAATCCCGGAAATCCGGTCCTCTACGGGAGCGTCTCGACGATTGCGGAGATGAGGCGGGGCACCGTCTATTTGGGCGCCGTCGAGACCGGCATGATCAGCGCCGCCAGCGCCCAGCTCGCCCATCACCTCGACATCCCGTGCAGGGTGGTGGCGGGAGCCACCGAATCGAAGACCCTCGACATCCAGTGCGGGGTCGAGAGGGTCAGGTCGATCATGCTCGCGGCGATGTCGGGCGCGAACTACATCACGTGCGTGGGCACCATCGAATCGACCACCGGCGGCTCCCACGAAATCTCGGTGGTCGACGACGAGCTTATAGGGACGGTGAAGAGGGCATTAAGGGGGATCGACGTCGACGACAACACCCTTGCCATGGACGTAATCAGGAGTGTCGGGCCGGACGGAAATTACATCTCCGAGAGACACACCCAGCAGAACTTCAGGAAGGAGCACTTCATCCCGAAGCTCGCGAGCATAGAGAAGAGGGACATCTGGGAGAAGGAGGGGAAGGTCAATATGATCGACATGGCCAGGGAAAAGGCGCTCAATATCCTCGAAAAGCATAAGCCGAGGGACATCGACCCGAAGCTCAAAAAGGAGCTCGATGACTACTGCGAGATGGTAAAGAACCGGTCGCTGGATGAATTCTACGCCGCCGAGTGGGAAGTCTAAAGGCTCACAACTCCCGAAGAGCTTGTCAGGTTGAAAGGGGAGGATGGTAAAAGGGCGGCTTTGAGTTTGTCGCCGTATCGGTGAAGACGGTCGCGGTCGCTTGAGAACCTTTTTTTAAGAAAGCCGGGCCGAGAGAAATCGTAACAAAGGACTTGAAAGGTTTTTCTGTCTCCAGGTCAACATGAGAAGAGGAGGGAAGGTTCAGACGGGGATGAGAATGAGGCGATTCGCAATGTTTTACAATGGAAAGGATATGATTATTAAACACGAAGCAATAAAACCGATCGAATTCGACAAGCTCAAGATAATTGATTATACAGCAGGACAAGAGAATAGCTCCTCTTTTGCTGAGATTACTGTTCCTACCGGTGTCAGTCACAAACTTTCCTGGTCGAATCGGTCAGACAAGTACTATTATGTTGTTAAAGGAAAGGTGAATTTCACCGTAAATGAAGAGTCCAATAACCTTTCTTCCGGTGATGTATGCATCATCCCGAAAGGGAAACGTTTTAGTTACATGAATACGAATTCGAGCGAAGCTATATTGATTTTAGTGCATACACCAAGTTTTAAATTGGAATGCGAAGAATTCGAGGAATAGTGCATAACAAATCACTCAACTTTAGAGTTAAGATATTATAGGGAGCTTCAGATGAAAGACAAAATCCTTGATCAGTTGAAAGATGCGGTAATTGAGATGAACTTCGACGACACGGAGGTGTTGACGAAAAGGGCGCTCGATTTGGAGATAGCCGCTGTCGATATTTTAAATAACTCCCTTGTCCCGGCCCTCGACGAGGTGGGAGAGCTCTTCAGCGAGGGGGAGTATTTCCTCCCGGACGTGCTCCTCTGCGTCAAGGCCTACGAGAACTCCTACAGGCTGCTGGAGCCGAACCTGAAGGAGGGGGAATACAGCACCAGGGGAAAGATAATGCTGGGGACCGTTGCCGGGGACATCCACGACATAGGCAAGAAGATCCTCGCCGCACTCCTCCAGGGGAATGGCTTTGACATAGTCGATCTCGGGGTGGACGTGAGCCCGGAAAAGTTTCTCGAAAAGGCGGAGGAGGTCAATCCTGACATCATCGGGATGTCGGCCATGCTCACCACCACGATGCCCGCCATGAAGGAGGTCATCGACGTCTTTTCCGAGGGGGGAGTGAGGGACAAGTACAAGATAATCGTGGGCGGCGCCCCGTTGAACAAAAAATACTCGGATGAGATAGGCGCGGACGGCTACGGGGAGGACGCCCAGTCTGGAGTTGAATTGGTGAAGTCGCTTCTGAAATAGCGAGAGACGACAATCGCTTGATGCCTCGGAATTCAGTCCCGAAAGCAACAAAAGCCGCCCCCGTCATAAAGGGCGGCTTTTTTGTTTATAGCCCTCAAGTTCGGCCTTAATGCTCTCCGAAAACGGCCCTCCCCGTCATCCCGTTGAGGAGAAATTTCCCTTCCGGATCCTTCTTGAAAATGAACTGCGTTGTTCCGTGACTGACAGACTCCTTGCCTTCATCGACTCCTACCCGACGCTTGTCCCAATGGGTATCGGCGAAAACAAGGCCCTTATCCTCGCTTGAAGAAACCCTGTCCACTTTGATGTTTATTGTGAAATTGTCGTATTTGTCGAATTCGTTGGTGACATCCTCCTCTAAAGCGAGATAGTCTCCATCGTAATCCTTGGAAACCTTGTTCATAAAGGAGGAAATGTCCTCCCTCTCGTAGGTATCGCTGAGAACTCCCAATATCCTCACGACCTCGTCGTAATAGGTTTTGTCGCCGGTCCCCTTCGTCCCTTCCTCGGCCGCTGAAAAGGTCAATGAGGATAAAAGTATGGATAGGGCAAAAATGATCGAGGCTATTTTACGCATATCGAATATCCCTTTTAAGTTTTGGAATAATCGGGATTTTCAGGACGCACAATAAAAAATCCCGTCCCTCTTCCGGCTGATCCGATACCGGGTAAATCTATTTAAGGCTTTCTAGCATTGACATGTATCAGTCGACGGGCTCCGTTTCCGTGCCGGTCTCCGTTTCCGTCTCGGTCTCTGTTCCCGTATCGGTCTCGGTTTCCACGGTTTCTTCACTGGTCCCGGTTTCGCCCGTCCCTTCCTCCTCTCCTACTGTCTTTTCAGGAGGCTTCATTACCGTCTCCTCCTCCCCCTCTACCTTCCCCTCACCCTCCATATCGACCTTAAATCCCTCCTCCTTCTCATACTTCTTCAAATCAGTATCTTTGTAAATATTTGCCTTTTCGAGATTCTTGAGGTCGAAATATGTGGCCGGTTTCAAAGGCTCCTTATTCGCCTCCCTGACCTCTTTCGGAATCGGCCTTATTTGTGACCCCGTGGCGACAATCTCGCCGGGGGGAAGGCCGGCCTTTTCCCAGATCGTCACCCATGCGTCCACGATGTAATTGACCGCGAGGTCGTAATATTGCTCGTCCGTAAGCTCCTTGTCCCAGGTGCCCCTTACGAGAGTTTTCAGATCCTCGGAGAAATCTTCGACCGCGTTGTGTCCGTTGTAGGTAACGGTCAGCCTCTTCTCGTTGACGATATAATCGAGGGGGTAATCGGGGGCGACCCCGATGTACCTCTTCGGCTGAATGGAGTCCGCTATATAGGAAGATGCCAGGCCCATACGACGGGCTACGAGGTCTTCATCGGGAGACCTTTTTGACAGAAGCTCAATAACCGAATTAGATACGAGCTTCGCCTCGTCTGGGGCCGTTCCCCTCTCCCCTTCCGGAACGTAGTAGCTCTTCCTGTAATTGTACCCATAGGCGGTGGGACTTGAAAGGGTGATGTTCAGTTCCAGGGAGCCGTATATCGCAGAGTCTATATGCTGCTTGAGGAAAGTTTTCAGCTCCTTGGGACACAGCGCTATAGCGTCTTTTACCATCTGCGTGTGCACCTCGTTGTCCCAGGCGTAAGAAATCGGGGCAAAAATAATCAAGACAGCGACAGCGATCAGAAATGTTTTTACCCTCATCATTCCTCCTCCCTTTATTTTACGTAAAATTTATACATAAATTTTATAGAATTATATATAAAATATCCAATTATGTCAACACCTTTTTGGGCAAAACCTGTCTAAAAAAGTCTCATTTCCGAAAAAAAGGGGGTAAACGTGAACAGAAAAAGTGAAATCGGGCAAAAAAAAACGAAAAGACGGGGCTTTCTCTACTCAAACAATCTAAATATGATCGGAACAGGTTTTAAGGGAGGCGAAGAAAGAGGCTTTCACTAAAAAAGTGAAGGGGAATCAACGCATGGAGGAGTTCAATATCGAATATCCTGTAGAACCATTTACATCTCACTTGCCCGAGCCGACCTCCTCGACCACAACCCCCTTCGGGAGCACCAGTTTGAAGGTCTTTTTATCCACAGGGCCGTTTATCACAACGTTCTTAAAATCGAAGGCTGTAACATCTTCGGCGGAGAAGTGGATTACAGTGGATATGGGGGTAAAGTCCTTCCTTATGGTAATGACGATCTTTTCAAATCGATCGCCCCCCCCTCTTTCCTTGGGAATCAGCGTTAGCGTTCTTTTGTCCCCCGCCTTCGTCAAGGCCACGTCAAACTTCTCCTTAAGTCCCTTTTGATCCGCCGTCCCGCCGAGGCCGAAGGTCATAGCCTGGGGGTAATTCTCGTCCTTACCCAGGTGAATTACCTTTGCCCTGTTGTTTTCCTTGAAGTAGATCGTAACGACCCCCGGCTTTACGGCCATCACGGTCTCCTCGGGGGGATCGTAGCGCCATATCATCGTCCCCGGCCTCTTGTAGGCGAAACTCCCCTTTGATACTATCTCGGCATCGAAGAGGGGGAGCCTCTTTTTCTGGGTGAAATTGCAGACCATCGTATCCACCTCAGCCCAGAACGCCTCCATCCCCTTTAAGAGGTCGTCGACCTCATCGGTATTGCCCGCGGCCGCGGGAGCGGCTGCGAAAAGGAGCAAAAGGACAGAAACCAAGATCTTCTTCATTTTTCTTCTCCCGTATCGAAGAGCCCGTCCAGAGTCACCGGCCTGAGACCCCTCTCCTTCAATCCCGACAGAATATCGGGAAGGGCGTCGACGGTCGGCGATCGATCGATGGGCCTTTCTCTCAGAGTGGAAGAGTCGTGGAGGAGGATGATCGATCCGTTTCTGACCCTTTTAAGCACGGAAGAGGCGATCTTCTCCGGGTCGGTGTAGAACGTGTCCCAACCCTTGATGTGCCATCCCACGACGGCAAGGCCGAGTCTCTTCGCCGCCCAGAAGGTGGACGGCGTCTTGTATCCCATTGGCGGACGGTACCAAGGGAACGAAGTCCCCGCCGTGTCCGTAATCGCCCTCCGGCACCCCTCGATTTCCTTCATCTGCCTTGCCGTCCTCATAAGGCCCAGAAGATGTACGTGGGACATCGAGTGATTCCCGATACAATGGCCCTCGCCGACTATTCTCTTAACCGTATCCGGATTTTCTATGACCTTTTCCCCCACCAGGAAGAAGGTCGCCCTCACATTGTACTCTTTCAAGACATCAAGGACCATCGGCGTGAATTTCGGGTGGGGGCCGTCGTCGAACGTGAGCGCTACACGGGGCCGGCCCCTGTCTCCCCCGGTCAAGGCCCGATAAAAGAATGGGACCTGAACCACAAATATCGACAGGGAAAACCAGGCAAGGAGGATGAAAAGGAACACAGCCCCAACGACATGGAAAAGGGTCATTGGGGCCGGGAGCAAGACAAACAGGACAAATGCCGCCGTCCCTATTATGAGAATAGCTATATAAAACAAGATAGGAACTAATTTAAATAGTGGTTTCTCAACCTAAAAATCAGTAGATCTCCAGGGCTATTTTAAAATAGGAAGCCTCGTGGTATCTCCTGTTGACGGGGCCGAAGATGATTGTCCCCTCATGTCTCTCTCCGGCGTCGATTTCGCCGGGGTGCGTATACGACTCGGCCGTAATCAGATTGTTCTTTTTGTCGAAGAGCGCAACGGCTATACCGTAGTCCACCTCGTGGTACGCATCGTTGTAGACAACGAAATTCATGTAAGGCCCGCTTGTCGGGTTTATCCCGAAGGTGCCCCCGGTGGTCTTGGTATCGTTGAAAAACCTGAGCTCCTTTACCGAAATGCCCTCAACGCTCAGATTGATCGTAATCCACTTCTCCAGAGCGAAGGTATGGGTCTGGGACGCCGTCCGCTGCGCATAAGCGTTAACGGCCGTAACGAGGGCGATCGACAGTATAAACAGTAAAAGCAAAATCTTCTTTAATTTCATAATATCTCTCCTGATCCAAAGTTTTGAAATTCCTATATTAGTGTCAAAATAATGGATTTTTATAAAAAATTCAAGCCAAAAACTTTAAAAAGTAGGCCGCCGTCGTTCCGTGCGTGCTTACCCGCGCCGTATCGTAAATGGAAAAGATGTGCGGCCTTCTTGGTTACACATTTTGGTATTTTTTAACCGCCGATGGTAAAGAGCGGCCTCCCAACCCTTGGATTTTTGCGGCCACGGCAGAAGAAGAGAGGCTAATTTCATCCCCCGACGTACCCGTTTAGATGCTTCTTAAAATTTCGGGATGACAAAATTGCCGATCCCGTCCACAATCCACCCCTCTCCGACCTCTGTGTCAAAGACCTCTGGGTTCAGCGTCTTGTTCAGCTCGACATTCTTTAGGCCGATCTTGATCTCGCCCTCCTTTTCACTCCCTCCCGTATTTTTTATGGAAACGAGGGTTGGGACGGGAACACCGTCGATCTCGGCATATTCGAGATATGTGATCCGAACCGCCTCCACCCCGTCCATGAAAAACAGCCTCTCCATGGGTCTCATCTTTTCCCTGTCCACAACCAGCTTCTCGGAGATCTCCCACCTCTCCTCAACCCTCTCGAGCCCGTAGATAGTGCTTACGGCACCCTGGTGCTCGACGAAAAAGATCTCGCCCTTTGGGATCGAAAACGGTGTTATAAGAAGGGTGTTGTTCAGCGGCCCCGCCTTCATCTCGCTTACACTCCCCACATAGGCCCTTCCCTGCTGGGGGAGATAGAAGATCACCTTGTCCCCGTTTCTGACTGCCGCAAAAAATATCATCCCCAGAGGGCCCACGTATGAAAAGCTCATCTTGTCCGGAGGGGCGAAGGCCACATACCCGCTCATGCTGTTTTCCGATTTGCCCTCCGCGTTCAGGACACGGATTGTCATTACACCCTTTATATTTTCGACCTTTGCCCCGGCGGTTTTCAGGGCCTCAAGCATCTCCTCCGCGCTCAGATACGGCGGAATATCGGATGTGGGTTTAGCCACCTTGAGGGTGCACGAGGTGAAAAAGAGGGCGAGTACTGTAAATAAAATAAAAGCCCGAAAACCCCGGGCCTTTCTTTCACCGCCCTTTATCAAAGACAACTCGACGGGCCCAAGGCCCGACTCAGAAAAAATGCTCATATTTAGAAAATATCTCCGTTAAAAGAACAAAATAAATAGGAGGAGACGATCCCCCTTTAGCATATTTAGAAAAGTTGTATGGTTTATCGGTTAAAATTTAATTTCATTCCCGCTATACCTAAACAGCGACTCCCATCAACTCCCATCCCCCCCGCCCCCCAATCTTCACTCCCTAAAACGTCATCCCCCAATCATCTCTCCTTGCCACCTCCCAATCCTCCAACCATCATCCTCCCCCTGACCCCCAAATCATAATTATCGCCCAGCCCCCCAATTATCACCCAACTCCCCCAACAATCATTCCCAACCCCCACCTTGCCCAGTGATTTATGGGTGATCATACCCCTCCCATGCCTTCTCGGCGAATTCGGCGTATTCCAGGGCGTAGCTGTCCAGAAAATCAGCTATCTCCGATACGATATTATCGGCACCCTTGTGCGTAAAGTATACCCCGTCCATTGAAGAGGCCTCCCTTAATACCTCGGGATGGTCTATAATCATGCAGGGTCTTAAGAGGTTTGGGTTATTTCTCTGGGTTTCCCTGATGAACTTGAAGAGGTCGCAGTTCAGGGCCTCCTTCAGGGTCGTGTTGTTAATGTTGTGGCTGGCGATGTGGGCGAAGACACAGGGCTCCACGTCCCCCTTGGAGTTTATGTGGAAGTATTTTCTGCCGGCGGCGATACAACCCCCCACGACCGGCCCGTCGTTCCAGAAGTCGGCCGCGAGGATCGGCTTGGTGTTCCTTACGTGGAGCACCCACCTCCTTAGGTTGTCCCTCTGCTCTGGGGTGGGGACGAGCTCGAGGTTCGGCTCCCTCCCGATCGGGATGTAAGAGAAGTACCACCCCACGGTACATCCCACATCGATCATGTGGTCTATGAAGGGCTCGCTCGTTATGAAGGAGGCGTTTAGCCTGGTCTGGGTCGAGGAAAAGCCGAACAGGACCCCCTCCTCCCTCAAGAGCCTCATCGCTTCCATGACCTTTTTGTAGTGTCCCTTCCCCCTTCTTTTGTCGGTCTCCTCCTCGAAGCCCTCGATGCTTATGGCGGGAAGGATGTTTCCCGCCCTCGCTATCCTCTTGACGAGGTCCTTATCAAGGAGCCCCCCGTGGGTGTAGACCTGAAAGGCGACGTCGTGGTGCTTTTCAAAGAGGTCCATCAGGTCCTTTCTGAAGAAAGGCTCCCCGCCCGACACAACGGCGAAGAACATTCCGATCTCCTTCCCCTCGTTGAGGATCCGGTCGAGGGTCTTGAAAGACAGCTCCTCGCTCCTGTCGTAACTGCCGGCGTAACAGCCGAAGCAGTTGAGATTGCACCTCATCGTGGGGGAGAGGACCATAAGGCCGGGGGGATAGAAGCCCCCTGGGGTCTCGGAAAACTCCTTTCTGCGGTTGCTCCCGATCAAGAGCTGGTTTATTATGAAGGCCTTGACCAGACGCTTCCTGTGGCGGGGGTGCGTCTCCTTAAGGACCTTCTTTAAGACGATAAAGCTCGGATGACCGCTCTCGAAAAGCTCCCTTATCCTCCTTATGGCCCTTTTATAGTGATCCCTCTTCGTGATCTTCTCCATCCAGTAGGTGGTGTTTATAAGACCCCTGTCGGAGAACTTGGACAGAACACCTATCCCGTGGTGGATGGTCTGAACGAGAACGAACCTTCTTATTTCATCGTAAATTGACATGTCAGAAATCAACCTCTGTAGTTATTCCCGATTTTATTACGATTTGGGACTACGGTCAAGGAAAAATACTTATTTAAGAACAATTATTATTATATTTTAGGCCGTTCCACGCTTCCAAAAAAGACTTCTGAGATAAACTATGGATATGAGGTATGTGTCAACAACGGGCCTGAAATAGGTTTTTTGGTCCTCGGCGTAGATTGCCTTGATCGGCACGAAGGCGAAGTCGAAACCCGCCTTTCCTCCCTTTATTATCGCCTCGGCCTCGGTATCGTATTTGGAGGTGGTGAGATTTATCGCCTTCAAGAGCCTCGCCGAATATATGCGCATTCCGGATTGGCTGTCCTCGATATCTCTTCCCGAGGCGTTCGAGAGGAAAAAGTTTCCGACGAGGTTAGGAACAAGGCGGTATCTCGGGATATCCTTTTTCGACGCCATCCTCGATCCGATGACGATCCCGAAGCCTCCCTCCCGATATTTTTCGATCAATGGGGGAATATCCCCTGGATCGTGCTGGAGGTCGGCGTCCATGGTGAGGATCGCCCCGTAACCCCCCTCCATCAGCGCTGCGAATCCCGTCTTTAGAGCCTCCCCCTTTCCCCGGCGGGCCTTGTGATTTACCACAACGGCGCCGGATTCTGCGGCGGCCTCTTCGGTCTTGTCCGTCGAGCCGTCGTTCACGACAACGACGTGAGGAACATATTCTTTTATTCCGTCAACGACCCTTCCAACGGTGTCCTCCGAGTTGTAGGCCGGAATAAGAGCCGCTATCTCCTCTTTCGCCTCCCTTTTTGGAGCGGGCTTTTCTGCGGAAACAGTTTGTTCCATATCAAGACCACCGGGGATGCAATGTATATTGTTGAGTAAGTACCTATTACGATTCCCACGATCAGGGCAAAGGCAAAATCGTGAATAACGCCGCCGCCAAAAAAGTAGAGGGCCAAGACCGCTAGGAGAGTCATGCCCGAAGTCATGATGGTCCTAGAGAGGGTCTCGTTTATGCTCTCATTCATCACCTCGTCCTCCGGTGTCTTCCTCGCCTTTCTCATGTTTTCCCTGACCCTGTCGAAGACGACGATCGTGTCGTTGATCGAATACCCTATTACCGTGAGGATCGCCGCCACAATGGGAAGGGAGACTTCGAGGTTGAGGATGGAGAACGCCCCCAGGGTGATAGTGGCATCGTGGACCAACGCAATGACGGCCCCCAGGGCGTATCTAAACTCAAATCTCACCGAAACGTATATGAGTATCCCGACAACGGCGAGAAGGACGGCGTAGAGCCCCTTCTTCTTCAGGTCTTCCCCCACCTTGGGGCCGACCATCTCCACCCGGCGCAGATCCACTGAGCCGAACCCGAATTTTTTGTCCATATTCTCCTTCACCTTTTCAGAGAGGGTGGTGATATCCATCTCGGTCCTCACGACGCGAATGATATACTCGTTTTCCTCCCCTTCCTTGAAGTTCTGGACTATGGCTTCTTTAAGCCCCATCTTTAAAAGGACGTTCTTCACATCCTTAATGCCCACCGCCTTGTTGAATTTGACTTGAATGAGGCTTCCTCCGGCGAAATCTATTCCGTAGTTCGGCCCTCCGTGAAGAATTAGGGAGCCTACGCTGACAGCAATCAGGATCAGAGAGAAGAGGTACGCATATCTTCTTTTTCCGATGAAATCTATCTTGGTTCCCGGCTTTATCAGTTCCATTTTGTTCCTCCTCTATACGCTCAGTCTCTTAATCCTGAAGCGGGAAGTTACCAAATCGAATATGGTTCTCGAAACGAATATGGCGGTAAAGAGGCTTGTAAGGATACCGATGCTCAAGGTTACCGCAAACCCCTTTACCGGCCCCGTCCCGAACTGAAACAGGACCAGCGCCGCGATGAGGGTCGTCACGTTGGCGTCCATAATCGTGAGGAAGGCCTTGGAATAGCCCCCCTCCAGCGCGGCCCTCGGGGTCTTTCCGAGCCTCAGCTCCTCCCTGACCCTCTCGAAGACGAGTACGTTTGCGTCCACTGCCATGCCGATGGTAAGGGCAATTCCCGCGATTCCGGGAAGGGTCAGCGTCGCCTGGAGGGCGCTCATAACGGCCAGGATTATTATCATGTTTAAAAACAGCGCCAGGTCGGCCACAAGCCCGGAGGCCCCGTAGTAGAGGACCATGGCTATGATAACGAGGGCGCTGCCGATCAAAGTCGCCATAAAGCCCTTTCTTATCGAGTCCTCCCCCAGGGAGGGACCCACGGTCCTCTCCTCGTGTACTGTGATCTTTGCGGGGAGGGCGCCGGCCCTCAAGACAATCGCCAGCTCGCTCGCCTCCTCTTTGGTGAAGCTCCCTTCGATGATGGCGGAACCGCCCGAGATCTTCGTCTTAATTACCGGGGCGGAATAGACGGAGTTGTCCAGGATGATGGCGAGGTTCCTCCCCACGTTGTCGCCGGATATTTTCTCAAAGAGTGCCTCCCCCCTCGAATCGAAATTCATCGCCACGTGGGGATACCCCCTCCCCGATGAGCTTATGCTGATGTTCGCGTCGGTGATCACCTCTCCGGTCATAAGGGTCTTCTTTTCGATTAGGTAGGGTTTGGTCTCCAGCAGCTCCCCCGTGTCCCTGTCTTTTATCTTTTGATACAAGATCTCCGATCCCTCCGGCACGTTTCCCTTCAAGGCTTCGGCGAGGTCGTTCTTATCATCCACCAGCTTGAACTCCAGAAGCGCCACCTTCTTGATAAGGGACTTGGCCTTTTCGGCGTCGGCCAGGCCCGGAAGCTGAACGAGGATGTCGTAGTCACCCTGCCGCACGATCTCCGGTTCGGCCAGGCCCAGCTCGTCCACCCTGTTTCTGATAGTCTCCAGGGTCTGGTCCACCGTCCTGTCCTTGAAGGCCAGAAGATCCTTCTCCCTGTATTTATAGGTTACCTCGAATTCACCCCCCAGCGTGGAGGTCTCGACAATCTCGAAGAACCTGTAGGTCTTGTTGATATACGCCTTCAGGTCGTCCTGTTTTTCCGGGTCTGTCAGCACGATGCGGATGCCGTCCGTTCCGTGTCTCTCCACGTGACGGTACGGGATCTCTTCCTTGTCGAGATAAGTCTTTATCTCGACGGTCATCCTGTCCATCGTGTTGATCAGCGATTCCTCCAGGTCGACGCCGAGAAGCATGTGCATCCCCCCCTCGAGGTCGAGCCCCCGGTTCAGGGTCTTCGTGGGGAGTATCTTGGCCTTCTTCCAGAAATCGGGCACCTTCCCGCCCCCATCAAAGAAGAAGGTGGGGGTCAGGTACACGACGGATACCAAGACCACCACGACAATAATCGCAATCCTGATATTCAAATCCTTTATCATCTTTTACTCCTGAGGGGAATCTTCCATCGACAGATCAGTCCCGATTATCGATTTGAAAAATTGCCCCTAATATCACCCGCGATATTACAATACTAATATTTTGGTGACATCAACATTCAGCAAATAGATATCTCCTTTTTCCATTGCTGAAGAGGTTTGACCTTTCCAGTTGCTTCCTATATACCAAGCGACGAGTTGGACGAAACAGACGGCGGAATGAAATAATTCCCTTTCTCCCTCGGCCCATGACGCCCCCGCCGCTGAAATCGGCCTATCAGTTTATGGGCTGCCCCTCCTTCTTTACCGCCGCTATCGACGACTTCGTGACCTTTATCCTGATGTTGTTGGCGATCTCGACCGTGGCGATATTATCAGCAACCCCAGTTACGGTTCCGTGGATTCCCCCCGCGGTGATGACGTTGTCTCCCTTTTTCAGCTCGTTTACCATGCCCTGATGCTCCTTCTGGCGTTTCTGCTGCGGCCTGATGAGGAGGAAATAGAAGACAACAAAGATGAGTATTATCGGCGCGAACTGGATAAGGGCGTTCCCGCCCTCAGCCCCCTCCTTCTGTGCAAGGGCGAAAAAAATTTCCAAGGGTACCATTTACAAATCTCCCTCTATTCTGTTAAAAAAATCCCTCTTAAATGACAAAAACCTATCACCATAAATAGCCTCCCTGATTCCCCTTATGACGGAGAAGTAGAAGTGGAGGTTATGCAGGGTGTTCAATATTGACGAGAGAATCTCCCCCGCCATGAAAAGATGCCTGAGGTACGCCCGGGAGAAATTCCTGCAGGTGTAACACGTGCAGTCGTCGTCCACTGGGGCACCGTCATCCTTGTACCTTTCGTTTTTTATTATAACCTTCCCCTTCGACGTGAAGAGGGTGCCGTTTCTGGCGTTTCTCGTGGGCATCACACAGTCGAACATGTCCGCGCCCATTCCAGACAAATTGACCAAATCTTCCGGCGTGCCCACGCCCATGATGTAGCGGGGCTTTTCCTCGGGCAGAAGCGACAGGGCTATTTCCACCATCTCGTACATCAGCCCCTTCGACTCCCCCACCGAGAGCCCCCCCACGGCGTATCCGGGAAAGCCGATATCCACGGTCCCCGCAGCCGACTCCCGCCTCAAATCCTCGTACATCCCCCCCTGAACGATGCCGAAGAGCGCCTGCCTGTCTTTATTCCCGTCCTTCGCCCCCTTCGACCTCTCGGCCCACCTCAACGTCAACTCCATAGACCTCCTCGTGTCCTCGTAGGAGGATGGGTAGGAGGTGCACTCGTCGAGGCACATTATGATGTCCGCCCCGAGCGACTCCTGTATCGAGACCGCTCCCTCCGGGGTGAGGACGTGGGTCGAGCCGTCAAGGTGCGACTGGAACTTTACCCCCTCCTCAGAGAGCTTCCTCAGCTCCCCCAGGCTGTAGACCTGAAATCCCCCGCTGTCGGTCAAGATCGGCCGGTCCCAGCCCATGAACCTGTGAAGCCCCCCGAGCCTCTCTATCACTTCGTGCCCCGGCCTCAGGTAAAGGTGATACGTATTTGAAAGAACTATCTCGGCCCCCAGTTCACGGAGGCGGTCGGGACTCATCCCCTTGACCGTCGCCTGGGTGCCGACAGGCATAAAGACCGGCGTCTTGACTAGGCCGTGGGGCGTCTCAAGCTCCCCGATGCGGGCGCCGCACTCGCCGCTCCTATGAGTTATCCTGTAAGAGAACATCGGCCCCACTTGCCGTATCTCGCCGCACCCCGACACATATCTATATTTAAAATCCTCTATTCTCTCTCCCCCTCCACCCCAAATAACCACCTTACTATATAACTCTATTAATTAAAAAACGGCCCAACAAAAAAACACTTCATTCGCCAAAAATACTCCGCCCGACCCCAGCCAAAATATCCGCCACCCCCCCAAAAAAATCGCCTGTTTCCCACAACCCCGATCAGGTGTCTAAAATATTAATCCGACTGATCTTTAATATTGTTCAGTTAATATATTGAGCATTTCAAAATATCCTGCCCGCCACCCCCCCTGAAAACATCCAGCACCCCTCCCCCGATAAACATCCGGCCCCCCCTAAAATTATTGACCAACCCCACGTTAGATGATCAGCATCGCGTCGCCGTAGCTGTAGAACCTGTACCCTTTCTCTATCGCTTCCCTGTAGGCCCTTAGGATCATCTCGCTTCCCGAGACTCCAGGGGCCTCGCAAAATACGGAGACCAGAACGACCAAGGTCGACCGGGGTAGGTGAAAATTAGTCAGAAGAACGTCCACGACCCTGAACCTGTAACCCGGCGTTATGAACAGCGACGTCACATCCCTCCCTGCCTTAACCTCCCCATTCTCATTAACAGCACTCTCCAGCCCCCTTACGGTCGTCGTGCCTACGGCGACGACCCTCCGCCCCTCCGCCCTCGCCCTGTTTACGGCCTCGGCCGTCCCGCAGCTTATCTCGTATTCCTCCCCGTGCATGACGTGGTCTTCCAGCCTTGAAGACCTTATGGGGAGAAACGTCCCCAGGCCCACGTGGAGGGTGATCTTCGCAAACTCGACCCCTTGCCCCTCCAATTCCGCGATGGCCCCCTCGTCGAAGTGGAGCCCCGCCGTGGGCGCCGCCACCGATCCGGGCGGCCCGGCGTACACCGTCTGGTAACGCCTGCGGTCCAGCTCCTCTATATCATCGCTCCCAACTTTCCCCTCACCTCCCGCTCCGTTGCCGGATCGCTTTATATAGGGCGGCAGGGGCGTCCTCCCCCACCTTTCGAGATATTCAAACAAAGCCCCCCTGTCCTCCCCGACCCCCCCCGCAAGAGACACCCAATACCCCCCGCCAAAGCCGTCCCCTCCCTCTTCCTCCCCCCTACCCAGCACGACCACCTCGGCCCCGCCCGGCAGCAGCAGCTTAGTCCCTCTCCTCACCCTCTTCCCGTAGATCAAACAGCGGTAGCCACGATAACTCTTCTCACCCTTCCCCAGACCGTTACCCCCATCGCCGAGAAACAACAGCCTCACCCTACCCCCCGTGACCTTCCGGCCGTGAACAACCGCCGGCACGACCCGGCTGTCGTTGACGACAACGAGGTCCCCTTTCTTAAGAAACTTCCCTATATCCGAAAACGAATAATGACCCACCCCGCTCCTCCCTTGCCTGTCCAGCACCATCAGCCTCGATCCCCCCCTAGTCTCGGCGGGCACCTGGGCTATCATCCCATCGGGAAGATCATATCCATATTCAAAGGCAGAAGTCAAAGTCAGAACTCTCCAAACCGCCCTCTTCCCCGTCCCCTCAACGCTTACCCTTAAAAATCCGACGATAATACAGTAAACTTATTGATAAAAGCACATTTTCAAGGAAATGTCAAGGTGATTGTTTGATATTTGTGGCATCCATCAATCATGACAAACCAAATACTGCAATATCGCCCCCTAACCCAGCACCCTGCTGCCCAAATAGATAAATAAAAGGCCCAATACGAGGGCGATAAATCCGAATATCCGAAGCACCCTGTCGGGGAGCTTCAGCGCCTCAATCATCAAACGCTTTACGAGATGGGGAAAGGCAAAATAGGGAATCCCCTCAATGATGAACATAAGGCCCAGGGCGACTATGATCAGCTTGTAATCCAAATCCATATACAGCCTTTCAAATAAATATCTATGGCCAAAGAAAACATCATCCTCTCCCAACACCATATCACCGATCACAAATAATATAAAGGATTTTGTCCGTCGGATGCGGCTCATAAATCGAAAAAACAACACCCCGTCGCCTACAAAAAAGGAAGTTGATTGAAGAGTCAATCAACTTTTTTCTTGACAACACCACCCTTTCTTGATAAATACCTTACATGTGTTTGCCAGTTTACGTAACGTGGCAGGGAGGGGGGGTCGGGAAATTGTTCCCGCACAAGGAGAGGGGGTCGGAAAATAATTAACTGCGGAACGGGGGGATCGGGAAAATATCCTTGCACAAAGGGGGAGCGAAAAGATCTTCGCGATGATTGGGAAGTGGGGGATCGGGGAAATAATTAACTGCGGGGCGGGGGGGAGCAGGGGCAAAGAGGGAGGCAAGATTTTCGCACGGATTAGGTCAAGGTTGGCAGGGAAATTTCTCCCACACAAGAAGGGGGCGAAAATACTTTCGCGCGAACTTTGGGAAGAGGGGGTCGGGAAATTACTCCCGCACACGGAAGAGGCTGTAAAAGGGGGGGGCCGAGGGGGGGTGAACGCTGCCGGTAAAGTGGGACAAACACTATTTGGGAGGGGGACGGGAAAGCGTGCCTGTATAAGGGAAGAGGCCGTTAAAAGAGGGGGGCGGTATCTACAGTGATAACGGGCGATGGACGGATTGCCCAAGTTTTACTAATTTTAAAAAATCCCCGCGGAACAATAAGAGAGTTTTTAGCATTAAAGGATCAGAAAGGGGACCTTATAGATGGCCGAAAAATCTGCGGCCGGTGTTATAAAAGAGGGCGGCGACGAGGAGTCGAAAAACAACCACATGTCGATAAGCGAGCTCTCCGAGAGGCTCGACATCTCCCCCAGGACTATTCGCTACTACGAGGAGATCGGCCTCATGGATCAGGTAAAGAGGAAGGAGGGAGGAAAAAGGATCTACTCGGAGAGCGACTTCAGGAGGCTGAGGTTCATCAAAAAACTCAAGCTGCTGGGCCTGACCCTCGCCGAGATGCAGGAGCTCAACGCCATCTACAAGATCCACAGGAAGAACTCCAAGGTGTTCCCCCGCATCATCGAGCTCTTCGACTACCACAGTAGGGAGATCGATCACAGGATAGAAGAATTGAAGCTCTTAAAAACCGAGGTCGAGGAATTCCAGCAGAGAATGCGCGAGAAGCTCGAAAAGGAAGGGGAATGAAAAAGCCAAGGCGTGGGCTTGTCCAGGTATACACCGGTAACGGAAAGGGAAAGACAACGGCGGCGCTGGGCCTTGCGTTTCGGGCAAGCGGCCACGGCCTGAAGACCTATATAGTGCAGTTTATGAAGGGCGATATCTACTACGGCGAGCTCGGAGCGGCCGAAAAGATGCCGGAGACGATCACCATAAGGCAGATGGGACGACCCGACTTCGTCGATAAGAAGAATCCCGCCCAAATCGACATAGAGATGGCGGAGAAGGCGTTGAAGCTCGCGAAAGAGCTGATAACGAGCGGCGACTATGACCTCGTTGTCCTAGACGAGATCAACGTCGCCCTCGACTTCGGCCTGATAAGGCTCGATGATGTCTTGGAGCTTATCAATAAAAAGCCCCCCGAAGTCGAGCTTATCCTCACGGGGAGATACGCCCCGAAAGAGATAATCGAGATGGCCGACCTCGTAACCGAGATGGTAGAGGTAAAACACCCCTATAACGCCGGGGTCGAGGCGAGAGTGGGGATAGAGAGATAGTCTCGGGGCCGGGAAAGATGTCAGGGGGGAAGATCGGGATTCGTTTATAGTGAACGGCCGGGGGACAAGTGGATGGCCGGGGGTCGTGCAAATTGTTGGTGGACGGCATATAGGGAACACAATATACAATATATATTATGGCGTTTTAAAATATAGGGGTAAAATTAACGGTATCCAATAAATATCACCTTCTGTTGGTCGGGAGGACATTATGGCGGTAAACAAAAAAGAGGACAAGGAAAAGGGCGATCCCAATGTAATCGCCCGGGAGAAGGCCCGCTGGGAAGAGGAAGTCTTGAACAAATTCGTTCAAAAAAATCCCGAAAGGCCCGAAAGATTCACAACGGTAAGCGACGCCGAGATAGATCGGCTCTACGGCCCCTGGGACCTTCCCGATTTCGACTACCTGCGGGACCTCGGATTCCCGGGGGAGTACCCCTTCACGAGGGGGGTGTATCCGACGATGTACAGGGGGCGCCTCTGGACGATGCGCCAATTTGCCGGCTTCTCCACGGCAAAGGAGACCAACGAACGGTACAAATACCTCCTCTCCCACGGAACCACGGGGCTGTCCGTCGCATTTCATATGCCCACAATCATGGGGATATGCTCCTCGGACACCCGCTCGATGGGGGAGGTGGGAAAGTGCGGCGTCGCGATAGATACCCTGGCCGACATGGAAGATCTCTTTAACGGCATCCCTCTGGACAAGGTCACAACGTCCATGACCACAAACGCCCCCGCCTCTATTCTCCTTTGCATGTATATCGCCGTGGCGGAAAAGCAGGGGATCTCGTCAAGCAAGATCGGGGGGACGATACAGAACGACATCCTGAAGGAGTACATCGCCCAGAAATCTTGGATATTCCCGCCCAGGGAGTCGATGAGGATCATAACCGACCTGTTGGCCTTTGCCAAGGACAAGGTGCCCCGCTGGAACACGATATCGATCTCCGGCTACCACATCCGGGAGGCGGGCTCCACCGCCGTCCAGGAACTGGCCTTCACCCTGGCCGACGGGATAGGCTACGTCAACGCCGCCCTCAAGGCCGGCCTTACCGTCGACGAGTTCGCCCCAAGGCTCTCATACTTCTTCAACTCCCACAACGACTTCTTCGAGGAGGTGGCAAAGTTCAGGGCTGCCAGGAGGATGTGGGCGAAGATCATGAAGGAGCGCTTCAATCCAAAAGACCCCAGGTCGATGATGCTTCGCTTCCACACCCAGACCGCAGGATGCTCGCTGGCCGCTCAGCAGCCGATGAATAATATAATCAGGACAACGATCCAGGCCCTGGCGGCGGTCATGGGGGGAACCCAGTCGCTACATACAAACTCGCTTGACGAGACCCTCTCTCTCCCCACCGAGGAAGCCGTAACCATCGCCCTGAGAACGCAGCAGATAATAGCCGACGAGAGCGGAGTCACAAACACCACCGATCCCCTCGGCGGTTCGTACTTTGTAGAGGCGCTGACCAACAGGATGGAAGAGCAGGCCTTTGACTACATAAACAAGATCGACGAGATGGGCGGGATAATCTCCGCCATAGAGAACGGTTTCCCCCAAAGAGAGATAGCGGACGCCGCATACCACTATCAGAGGCAGCTGGAGAGGGGAGAAAAGATCATGGTGGGCGTCAACAAATACGTCATGGAAGAAGATAGCGAGATAGACACCCTCGTGATAGACGAATCGGTGGAGAGGGAGCAGAAACAGCGCCTGAACGAGGTTATAAAAAAGCGGGACAACGCAAAGGTAAAGGAGGAGCTGGCAAAGCTCAAGAAGGCCGCCGAGGGAACGGAAAACGTCATGCCCCACATCCTCGAATCCGTAAAGGCCTACGCCACCCTTCAGGAGATGACCGGCACCCTAAAGGAGGTCTTCGGGGAGTACAAAGATCCGGGGTATATATAAACGGTGGAGAAAAATCCGCCGTTTTTTTCAGGAGGTCATGTAATTGAAAGATGATAGAAAACTCAGGATATTAATAGGGAAACCGGGCCTCGACGGGCACGACAGGGGCGTCAAGGTGGTCGCCAGGGCCCTTCGGGACGCCGGGATGGAGGTGATCTACACCGGCCTTCACCAGACCCCGGAGATGATAGTCTCCGCCGCAGTGCAGGAGGACGTGGACGGCGTGGGGCTCTCGATCCTCTCCGGCGCACACAATCACCTCTTTTCCGAGGTGATCAGGCTCTTGAAGGAGGAGGGCGCCGACGACATCACGGTCTTCGGCGGCGGGATAATCCCGGACGACGATATTATGAAGCTGAAGGAGATGGGTGTCGGCGCGATCTTCACACCCGGCGACGATACGGACAAGATAGTCGAGTGGATAAGGGGAAACGTAAGGCCCAGGGGATGAAACCTGAAGGCCCCAAAGACAAAAGGGCGTCAATTGGACAGTTATAGTTATATCATTTAGTTATGGGCACTGATAAAATACTTGCTCAATATATTGGGGCCTTGAAATCCACAGTATGAGGTCGATCCCGGAATTTGTTAATATGCGGAAATTAAGGGCCGGGAGTGGGGAATGGGGAAAGGAAGGGGGGAGGGAGGGGAACCGGGCCTTAAGACGGTTTCCCAGTCGTTTAGGGCGAGGCGAGTAATGCTTTGGTCTTTTTCAACGCTGAATTATTTCTCATCGCGCAACTCGAAATGACTGAGAGATACAGTTATAAGATGATTAGGAAAAACAGAAGTTCTATTAGAGGAGGATTTTTATGAGCGACAGAAGGGTTTTCGTTCTGGGCGGCGGTATTTCCAAGATGGCCGCCGAGCGCCCGGACGGCAATATCAGGGACTGGGTTGTCGAGGCGGCCATGGAAGCCGTTAAAGACGCGGGAGTAGAGATAGCCGACATCGAACACGCAACCACGAGCTACTTCTCCGACCACTTCGACAAGCAGTTGAAACAGGGGGCGATCTTTCACGACTGCATCGGCATGTGCCCGAAGCCGAACGTCAGGGTCGAGGGCGGCGGCGGCACGGGGGGACTCGCCATCAGGAACGCCTACGCCTACATCAAGGCGGGCCTCTGCGATTCCATGATAGTGTACGGGTCGGAGAACATGGGACGCCACGTCCCGTCGGACGTTGCCCAGCAGTTCATCGCCCTGGCGTCCGACACCGACTGGGAGGTTCAGGTGGCGGGATTCTACATCGCATACTACGCGCTGATGATGCTTTCCCATATGGAAAAGTACGGCACCAAGGAGGAGCAGTTTGCGCTGGCCAGCGTAAAGAACCACAGAAACGCGATGTACAACGAGTACGCCCAGAGCCCCATGAAGATCACTGTGGACGACGTGATGAACTCGCCCCTTATCACTTCACCCTATAAGATTCTGGACAACTGTCTCCTCTCGGATGGCGCGTCCTGTCTTATCTTTGCCACCGAGGAATGGGCAAAGACGCACTCCACATCGTGGTACAGAAAGCCGAGGATCGAGCTTGTGGGCACCGGCTCCGGGACCGACTACATGCGCCTTGCCGACAGGCCGTTCCCGTATCCAGGCATCACCCACTTCAGGGCGAAGAAGTTCGCCTCCGAGCAGGCCTACAAGATGGCGGGCATCAAAAACCCGGCCAAGGAGCTTGACTGCTTCGAGGTCCACGACGCCTACTCCGGCGTTGAGCTTGTAAGCTGTGAGGATTTGAGACTCTGCGGATACGGTCAGAGCGGAAAGCTCTACGAGGAGGGCTACTTCGACATCGGCGGCGAGATTCCGATAAACACCTCCGGTGGCCTTATCGGCATGGGACACCCGGTGGGCGCCACGGGGATAAATCAGGGCATAGAAGTACTCACCCAGTTAAGGGAAGAGGCCCACCCCCAGCGTCAGGTCAAGCTCACCAACGGCCAGGGGGGGATGGACTCCCACGGCGGCACGGGAACTTACGTGGCGGTCAACATTTTCCGTCGTGTCGACTAAAAGAGAGGAGATAATAAGATGGCAAAGAACGTTTTTCAAGATCCCGAAAAGACCCTTTACCCTAAGCTTCCAAAGATAGAAGACATCGATCCGAAGGATAGGGGGATGGTCAAAACCAAACTACAGGTCTTCACGGCGGACGATCCTATCGGCCCAAAACTGAGCTACAATCCGATCAACAGGGAGGATCAGGACCCGTGGAAGGACTTCCGCGAGATCATGCGGATCGAGTGGAATATGGAAATAACCTACAGACACAGCCTGGGCAAGTACTCCAAGTTCTTCATCGAGCTGGAAAACAAGAAGTTTTTCGCGACCGAGTGCCCCAAGTGCGGCTTTGTCTGGGCAATCCCCAGGCCCGTGTGTCCCGATTGTCTCGAGATATGCAAATGGAAGGAGCTTCCCGGCACCGGAACCCTCGTCAGCTTCTCGGTGAGCGAGTTCGTTCCGGGCTTCATGGATGTCGAGACCCCCTACGTGCTCGCCATGGTCAAGATGGACGGGGCGGACAGCCTCTTTACGCACCAGCTGAGAAACTGGGGAACGGAAAGGACGAAGATAAAGACGGGGATGCCGGTAAAGGTGGTCTACACTAAAGAGCCGGTGATTCATCCGATGCTCCTTATGTGGTATGAGCCTGCATAGCAAACAGATTTGAGATAGATAATCATGCTAAATTACGAACTTTCAGAAGAACAAAATATCCTCAGAAACACGGTCAGGGAATTTGCCCAAGAGGTAATAAAGCCTAAGGCCGAGGAGCTCGACGAAAAGGGCCATTTCTCGATAGAGATCACAAAACAGATGGCGGAGCTCGGGCTGTTCGGGATGTTCGTCTCGGAGAAATACGGCGGCTCTAATGCGGGGTATATTTCCTATATCATAGCCGTAGAGGAGCTCGCCCGGGTGGATGGCTCACAGGCCGCCACCGTGGCGGCGGGCAACTCCCTCGGGATCGGCCCAATCTACTACTTCGGAAACGAAAAGCAAAAAAAGGATTGGCTCCCGCAGCTCTGCGGCGGCGAGATTCTGGCTTCATTCGGACTGACGGAGCCTAACGCGGGATCGGACGCCGGGGCATCGAAGACCAGCGCCGTCCTCAAGGACGGCAATTGGGTCATCAACGGCTCCAAGATATTCATAACGAACTCCACGTCCGAGATGGCCGGCGTAACCATCGTCCAGACCGTTACCGGAACAACGCCCCACGGCAAAAAGGAGATCTCCTGCATCCTCGTCCCATCGGACACGCCCGGCTTCAAAAAGGTCAAGATGACCAACAAGATGATGTGGAGGGCGTCCGACACCGGAGAGCTCTACTTCGACGACGTTACCGTCCCAAAGGAAAACCTCCTCGGAAACAAGGGCGAGGGATTCAAGCAGATGCTCTCGACGCTCGACGGCGGAAGGCTCTCCATCGCCGCGATGGGCTTAGGCGGCGCCCAGGGCGCCTTCGAGGAGGCCCTTAAATACGCAAAGGAGAGGGAGCAGTTCGGCCAGCCGATTGGGAAATTCCAGATCAACGCCTTCAAGCTTGCAGATATGGCGATGGAAATCGAGGCCGCGAGGAACATGCTCTACAAGGCATGCTGGCTGAGAGAAGAGGGAAAGGACTTCAGCAAGCTCGCCGCAATGGCCAAGCTCTACTGCAGCGAGGTTATGAGAAGGGTCGCCACCGAGGCCGTTCAGATTCACGGCGGATACGGGCTGATGAAGGAGTATCCGGTCGAGAGGTTCTTCCGTGACCAGAAGCTCCTTGAGATCGGCGAGGGGACAAGCGAGGTTCAGAGGATAGTTATATCGAGGCACCTGGGGCTCTGATAGTCGGCCACCCTGCTTCGGTCAACCGGTCAACATATCAAACGGGCAAACGGGTTTTAATTTGTAAGGGGGCCGTCGGTCAATAGTAACGGCGGGAGTGGGCTCAAGGTCGTGGAAGGGGGATGAAGATCGTCCTTACATATCAAAAGAGGAGATGAGGGGGGGGTGTATCTCCCCCTCATTTTAATATTGGGGAGTATGGGATCATATCGGCAAATAGTTTTTTAGTTTGACTTAATCAAATTACCTTGATATTTAATCAAAAAAATATTTCGATATAGTATAGAGTGAACAAAATTGTTTAATCAAGGAGCTGAATTGAAAAAGGGAGGTCTTTTATGAGAGATATTGTAATAGTCTCGGCCGTCCGAACCCCAGTGGGATCTTTCGGGGGCGGCCTCAAAGATCAGGGAGCGATAAAGATCGGGATCATAGTCGTAAAAGAGGCTATTAAAAGGGCGGGGATAAGTCCCGCCGATATCGACGAGGTGATCTTCGGCTGCGTCCTGCAGGCCGGCCAGGGACAGAACGTCGCCAGACAGGTCGCGATGGGAAGCGGTATCCCGAAGGAGGTCCCGGCCATGACAATAAACAAGGTCTGCGCCTCGGGGCTTCGCTCGGTATCCCTCGCCGCACAGGTAATCAAGGCGGGAGACGCCGAGATCGTCCTTGCGGGAGGAACGGAAAACATGACCGACGCCCCCTTCGCCCTGAGAAACGCCCGCTGGGGCTACCGCATGGGCGACGGCGACATTGTGGACATCATGATACACGACGGGCTCTGGGAGATATTCAACGGCTATCACATGGGGATAACCGCGGAGAACATTGCGGAGCAGTGGAAGCTGACGAGAGAGGAGCAGGACGAGTTCGGCCTCGAAAGCCAGCTTAGGGCTGAAAGGGCGATAAAGGAGGGCAAGTTCAAGGACGAGATCGTGCCGGTGGAGATCCCCCAGAAGAAGGGCGATCCGAAAATCTTCGACACCGATGAACACCCCCGCCTTGGCTCGACAATGGATGGACTTCAGAAACTAAAGCCCGCCTTCAAAAAGGACGGCACGGTAACGGCCGGAAACGCCTCCGGAATAAACGACGGGGCGGCCGCCCTCATCGTCATGAGCGCGGAAAAGGCAAAGGAGCTCAACATCACCCCGATGGCCAAGATCGTATCGTACGCCTCCCACGGCGTGGATCCGTCCATCATGGGGACCGGCCCGATCCCGGCCACGAGGAAGGCGTTGGAGAAGGCGGGGCTCAAGATCGAGGACATGGACCTCATCGAGGCGAACGAGGCCTTCGCGTCCCAGTCCCTGGCGGTCATAAAGGACCTCGGCATGGAGGGGATGAAGGACATAATCAACGTTAAGGGCGGGGCCATTGCCCTGGGCCACCCGATCGGCGCCTCCGGGGCGAGGATACTCACCACACTCCTCTACGCCATGAAGGAGAGGAATGCTAAGAGGGGGCTTGCAACTTTATGCATCGGCGGCGGCCAGGGCGCGGCGATTATCGTGGAGATGTAAAGAAGCTATAACCATTTTTTAAAACGGTGGGTTAGTGCCCGCCGTTTTTTTCTTTATATTTTTTCGATAGTTTTTTCCCAAAAAGCTCTATCTGCTCGATTATATTTATATATTCTTTCTTTTTCTAGAGTCTTCTTCAGGCATTCTAAATAAAATCCAAAAGATAAATCGAAGATATAATTTCTTTTTCGATTTACTAAATCAACTTTTTTTACAATACTTCCATGTACAATTTTATTTCTTAAATTACGAAATTCATATGCCCACCATTCTCTAAACTGTAAAAGTCAAGCACCTTCCGTACAGTATGTCCTCTCGGGGCCGCCGATTTAGGCGGCTTCCTTTGGTATCTCGTTTCTTT
>JAFGIX010000016.1 GCA_016929395.1 Candidatus Zymogenus saltonus | reverse complement strand
TTTAGCCGTTAAAAGAAGCACAAATCCTACATCATCTTACCCCTTTTTACGACTATAAAAGTTGCACTTGTGAGTTGAATTCACCATGTCCGCTGCAGGGCCGAACCGAATTAAGCGGTTTTGATAATCTCTTCCGGCATTAAATACTCCAAAGACCTCAACGAATCTCCACCTTATATATTTACCTGGCCCATCCCCATATCATAGAGAGGGTTTTCGGCACCCGCAAAGTGAAAGAATCCGCCAGTCCCAATATCATAAAGGAATTTCCCGTCCTTCTATAATTTAAGGAGACATACACGGCCTACGCAAACCAAGCAAACTTGTCGAGTAATCCCTTAAAAATCAGAAAGAGATTGGCCAACCCCCATAATTGGAAAATGGTTTCGGGTTCCTCAAATCACAAACAAACCTGCCTGGTCCGCCCCATCGAAAACAGACCTTCCGGCCCCGCCTAAAAACCCTTCATCGAAGTCCCCAGGGCGTAGAGGACCGCGGATACCAGAAGAAACCAGCTTTCGAGATGGCATCCATCGAGGATGCCGGTTAGGAGGGTTAAGAAGAGAAGAACGGTACCAAGGACGAGAAAAACAAACGCGGCCCACCACGTAGCCTTCTTCGGGGCGTTAAATCTCATAAGAACCTCTGAAAACTTTCTATTTATTACTATACCACAGTTAATCCAAATCTATCGCCGCAATTTCCGCGTAAGAAACTATCGCCGCCCTCCCCCGTCCAATCCCCATCTACCCCCCAACCTCTCTCCCCCCCTCCCCTCCATTTGCCGGCCCAGTTATTTATCTTCCAACGATGGAATAACTATCGTCTGCCCGGGATAGATGAGATCTTCTAATTTTACTTCCCCCCTATTGGCCTCATAAAGGATTGTGTATCCAGACCCGTCACCGTAGAACTTCTCCGCTATCTTCCAGAGGCTGTCCCCCTTCGTCACCGTGTAACCGCCGGCCTCCCTGCTCCCTTCACTCGCCTCTTCCGGCTCGGGTAACTCCACCTCTATAACCTCTTCCTTAGCCTCGGTCCCGTAGAGCTTCAGATCATCCCTTATCCACTCCCTGGCTCTCAGGCTCACGAAATCCATTTCCCTCAAAAAATCGGCCTTGAGCTTCTCATCCAGCTTGGTTTTTGTGTCGGGGGCCACGTCTTCAACGACCCTCACCTCCTCGTCAGCCCCAACGACCAGCCCTTCGCCCTTCGCATTGACGGTGACCTCGCCGTAAAGGCCCAGGATCTGTGTCGTCTCCGGCTCAATAGACTTGATAACCCCTAAATCAGCCTCCCTCAAACCGATATATGTCCGCAGCGATTTTATGGAGAATCCCGACATCTTGTTTGCGAAGGGGGCGGCAATCGCCCTTACCTTCCCGTATATAAGCTCGACGCCGTTTCCGGCCCGTTTTGTGATTCCCACCATCCCTATTTTGTTTATTTTAACTCGGCTGTCGGGGCCGACCTTGACAAAACAGTCATCGGGAAGCTCGAGCTCCACGGTCCCCGCATCTCCCGTCTTTATCTCCGACCCCCGGCAGATCTTCGTGTCTTCGGTAACTGCAATCCACTTGTTGCTCCAGGGACGTTTTGTCTCTACAGCGCCGTCCAGATAAAGGAGATCGGCGCGCTCGAAGTATTTTTCCAGACACAAATACAATGCGCTCAAGACAACTAAGATGGCCAGGGCGAAGGTGAAAATACCCTTTAGATCCACACCGTTTTTGTTTGACATTTCAAATCCTTAATCCCAATGCACCCTTGAAACAGCCCCAGAGCCGGAGCGTTTCCAAGACCCTCTTATAATATGCAGCGCCGTTTCTAATTCAACAGACCCTATTCCCCCCTTTACAGGCCGTTTTTTCACGCGATTGATCGAAGGCGGTTTAAAAGGCCGCCGGTTTTTGATTTGTTTACTGGTTTTTGGCCCGAATAAGGGGCGCCCGAGCAATCTTACTTTAGCGCCGGAACCCTAATAACCTGTCCGGGATAGATTAGATCGGGGTTCTTAATGACTTCACGATTTGCCTCGAATAAGACCGGGTATTTATTGCCGTCACCGTAATATTTTTTGGCTATCTTCCAGAGGCTGTCCCCCTTCACTATTGTGTAAAACTCGGACTCGTCTCCCGCCTTGCCCGATTCAACCTTCAATCCGTCGCCGTTGACGCTCTCCACGCCCTCGATATTTCCCGCAAGGAGGATCACCTTCTCGATCGTATCCTGTGAATCACAAACGCCCGTCAGAGTCACCACGCCGTCTTCCACTTTCGCCTCGATGCTCTTTACCTGACCCCCCATCCTCTCCTTTATGTGCTTTTCGATATTCTCTTCTTTTTTGTCTCCCTTTTTGAAGATCGCCTCTCCGGCAGTCTTGATGAATTTAAAAAGTCCCATTTTTACCTCCATATTGTAAATTGATAAACTTCTGGTTACAAAGCCTTTCCACCAATATTTACCCTTATTTTAACTGAAAGGGATTATCGTGTCAATCCAAATAGTAATCGGAATTCCTCCCGTAATGCATTGAAATCTTGTCAAAAATACAGTCGTTTATTATTATATCTTCGCCCCCCAATCTTCTATGACACAAATCACACTTTTTTTCTTGACAGATCAAAAACAAGGCTGTGCCGAGTGCTACAATCCCTTATATTTATTTGACATGAAATATTATGGACTTGCTTTTCCAGGGCCGTTTTGTTAGGATACAAACACCTTGTATTTCGCACAATTCACGCCGAAGAGATAGGTCTTTTGTTGAACGTCAAAAGGATTTTCCATTTCAATCCCGCATATTGAGGAAAACCGGCATCGGAAGCCCCTTTGAGAACCCCAAAATTTAGGTACTGAATTTTTTAAACACAATGGCTATAGAGAGCGATAAAAAACTCGGCACTTTCCTCGGAGTCTACCTCCCCACGATTCTCACGATTCTCGGCATTATCATGTATTTGAGGGTGGGCTGGCTCACCGGCCGCCTCGGCCTCTCCCGGATGATAATCATCGTCATCATCTCAAACATCATCACGCTGATAACCAGTCTCTCCTTTTCGGCCGTGGCGACTAACAACCGCCTCGGAGTCGGTGGGGCATACTACATCATCTCCCGGAGCATGGGGCTCGAGATCGGCGGCACGATCGGATTTCCCCTCTTTTTGTCCCAGTCCTTTTCGGTAACGCTCTATGCCTACGGCCTCGCCGAATCGATCAAGATCTTTTGGCACGACACATACCCCTGCAGCCGGTAACCTTCGCCATTATCATTGTGGTGGGCCTCCTCGCCTTTACGGGCGCCAAGAAGGCGCTGCGCACGCAGATCCCGATAATGGTATTTGTCGGCATATCCATCCTGTCGCTCGCCGTATTCTCGATATACAGGGCATGGGGCAGTCCCTTTCCCGTATCTGCCCCCACCGGCGAGATCGGCTTCTGGTACGGCTTTTCGATTTTCTTCCCCGTCGTAACGGGCGTAATGGCGGGCCTGGGCCTTTCCGGCGACCTGAGCGATCCAAAGCGGTCCATCCCGAGGGGGGCCATCCTTGCCGTGGTCACGGGATTTATCATATACTTAATTATTCCGGTGCTCCTCGTTATGGGGGCAAGCGGAGCAAAGCTACGCGGCGACGATCTGGTCTGGATATACATCGCGGCCCCTTACGGTTATTGTCTGATCCTTCCCGGGCTACTCGGTGCGGCCTTCTCCTCTGCCGTGGGCTCCATGCTCGGCGCCCCCCGGACGCTCCAGGCCCTGTCGATGGACAGGATTGCGCCCAGAATATTTGGTGGGCAAAGGAGGAAAGCCCATAACCTCTCGGGGAGCCTTTTGTTGTCGATCGCGATCGGACTTTGCGCCGTCTTCCTCGGAGACCTCAACAACATAGCGACCGTGGTCACGATCTTCTTTTTGACGACTTACGGAATTATAAACATCACCGCCGCCTTCGAGACCCTCTCCGGCGACCCGTCCTGGCGCCCAAAGATAAGGGTCCCCTGGAGCCTCAGTCTGGTGGGAGGTCTCGCCTGCATCGCGACCATATTTCTTATAAATCCGGTTGCAGGCATCATCGCCATTGCCGTTGAGCTTATGCTCTGGTTTTTCCTCTCCAACAGGGAGCAGAAAGCGGGATGGGGGGACGCCCGCAGAGGATTTTATGAAACGGCGATACGATGGGCTTTAATACTTCTCTCCCGCCGCCCCATGAGCGCCCGCAACTGGCGCCCACACGTCTCGTATTTGTCTCTAATATAGCGCAACACTTAAACCTTGTCCACTTTGGAAACTGGTTCAGTCAGGGGCGCGGCGTCGTTACAGTCTGCGAGCTTGTCATCGGAGACCTTTTGAGGGAAGATCACAAATTGCTGACGAAAAGGCGAAACGAGATGAAAGACGTGCTGGACGATGAGGGGCTTGTGACGTTTCCTGAGCTTTATGTGGTCAGCGATGTTGTGGAGGGGATCACGAACGTCTCCCAGGCGAACGGCATGGCGGGTATCGAGAGCAACATCCTGCTTCTGGGCTGGCCGAAGGAGGAGAAACTGCTGGCCGATTTCTTGAGGATCATGCGCAGGCTCGAGTGCCTGAACAAGTCCCTGATAATAGGGAACATCCAACCCGGAGCCTTCACCGCCGGGGAGTCCTTGAAGCGCTCGATCCACATCTGGTGGGGCGGCCTTCAGAGAAACGGGGACCTGATGCTCCTTCTGACCTATCTCCTGTCCAGAAATCCTGAGTGGCTGAGGTCCAAGATTCAGGTAATGAGCATCGCCTCCGACGAGATCATGAAGACCAGGACCGAAAACTATCTGAAGACCCTCCTTCCGGAGATCCGCATCGACGCTGAGCCGAGTGTGGTTGTCAAACCCGAGGATGAGAGTGTGATCGACCTGATACACAAGGAAAGCAGTAACGCGGACGTTGTGATGTTCGGCCTCGCAATGCCGGACATCGGCAAAGAGGAGGCCTACGCAAGACACCTCGATAGGCTCGCCCGCGACCTCCCAACAGTCTTTTCCGTGAAGAATTCGAGCCTATTTATCGGCGAGCTTCTGAAACAGGACTTCGAGTAGGGGCGGTGTACGTGTCTTTGTTTATTTGTCTTTCCCTTCATTTTTTATAAGCTAAAAAGAATAGTAGCATTTCCAGGCTAGAACGAAAACGTCCTTTTGACCGTCAAAACAACAACATCTCACATCAATTAATTTACCTTTAATCGTCCCCTTGGACCTTACCCCGTCAATCCCGCACATATCTAAAAAAATCCTTGCACTCGATTTTCCAAATCCAGTAGATAAAGCCGGCGGCCCCCGAATCCGTTATTATTACCGTACCCAGCCCCCAAGACGACGGCCGCAGGAATCGGGAAGAAACAAAAGGGCAAGACGCTTATTTCCCGAAGTCATTGGGGATAGTAAATCTGAAGGTCGAGCCCACCCCAGGCTCCGATTCGCACCAGATTTTACCCCCGTGGCGCTCGACGAGGGTCTTCACGTATGTAAGTCCTATCCCTTCTCCAGGGACACTTTCTCCCCCCAGTCTCCTAAAAATCTGAAAAGCCTTATCTATATCTTTTTTCGCTATTCCGCACCCGTTGTCTTTTATATAAAACTCGGTTTCATCGATACCCCTTTTTCCCCCTATCTCTATCACGCCCCTGCGAGTCGGGTCCAAGTAGTTCACCGCATTGGTCAGGATATTTTTTACGATCATCATCATCGATTGCAGGTCCGCCGTAATTACAGGGAGGGATAAAACATTTATCTCTATATCCAAATCCTCGATCTTATGGGCCAGATCTAAAAGGGAGGATTTTATTATATCACCCACATCTATCTCTTGAAAATACAGCTCCTTTCTCCCCAGCCGTGAGAGCATAAGGACAGCCTTTATCATATCACTCATGTGGAATATCGACGTATCGATTATATCGAGGGACGCTGGCAGCTTTTCATTCAAAAGCTCTAAAATCTCTTCCCCTTTCTCCCTGTCTTTTTGTTCAAATAAGGACAAGTCCAAGGATTTTATCTTATTGATGTCATTGTACATTTTTTTTGAATAGCCCTTGATATTTATCAGTGGTGTCTTGAGATCGTGAGTGATGATGTAGAAGAAGCTCTTGACCTCTTCAACGGCCCTCTCCAGCTCCTCCGCATATTTCTTGGATTCCTCTTCGGCTGTTTTCCTGTCGGTACTGTCGTATATTATTGAGAACAACATCTTCCGCCCCCTGATGTCGATGGGGCCTGAGTGGACATCCACAAACCTTTCCTCCCCAGAGGAGAGCCTATGGCGAAATTCAAAGAATCTCTTCTCGCCGGTCTTGGCCCGTTCCATCTCCTCGGCAATTTCCTCATTGGTAAGTGTATATATATCTTTAATTTTAATCCCCTTCAATTCATCCAATCTGTAGCCGTAATACTTTAATGCGGCGGGGTTTGCGTCCACGATATCGCCGGACTCTGGATCGACAATGAGCATGACCGCATCGTTATCCATGAACATCTGCCTGTACAATTTTTCGCTATCTCGGAGCGCCTTCTCCGACTCCTTTCTTTCGGTGATGTCGATGGCCGCCGTCAGTATAGAGCCGTTTCCCTCTGAATTGGAATTCAGAAGAGAGGACTGGAGAATAGCGGGCAATTCGACGCCGTCCTTTCTCATAAACGCAACCTCAACGGTGGTCAGATGCATATCGGCCGGTACAGAAGGATTTTTTTTGCCAAAAACAGATATATTTTTACGCTACTATTTACTTAACAAAGCTAGCCTGATTTCAATTGTCTCTATATAGTATTATATTTTATTTTTACAACAAATTTCAAAATATTTTAAAAAAACTGAAAAAAGTTTAATCCATAACAGGTTTTCTTTTTTTTAATTCTTTTCTCCTAACAACATCACGAATATCTTTAAAACATTTTTGATCTAGTACTTCTAAAATCTTTGTTGCTGGTACAACAATAGCTAACCCCATATTTATCCATTTTTCAGGAAGTATGTCCTTTAATAGCATGTCTTCTTCTGAAACTTTCAAATCCCAATGACCATGTACAAGACCCAACAGAGAGAATGTTGGTCCTAAAGAAACAGTAAGAGAAGTGTCTTTTTTACACAAGGTCATATTACTATATACAAACACCGGAGAACCACTCAAACCACCAATAGAGCGAACTTCAATTAAATAGGCTTCCATAGGTCCATAATCTGTATCTTGAATAGGCTCTTCTGGCATAAGTGATATATTTCCAGTTCTAATTATTGGCAAATTCCTATGCTCCCCAAAATGATTGACAAAAAGACCAGTTAAGAAAACATCATGCCCTTCACTTATTCCGCATTTCCTTATCGCTTCTTCTGTAATTATCATTTCAGTTGATAAATACTGAATATCATATTTAGAAGCACTATATTTAGAACCATGTCCGCCAAAAGATAAAACTGCTACATCTACAGATGAGTCACATGGATGAAACTTCCAATCTGACAGTTCAGTATCCACATAAGTATACCCTCCATCTTTTTTGTTTATACGTATTGTAAGTTTATCATCTACACAATTTTCCTCTATCCACTCAACAACATGTTTTGCTGTAACAGCATAATAAAATCTTGTTACTTCCAATTTATCTAAACCAACAGCTATAAAGAAGATAGTCCCTGCAATTCTATTAGGTTCATTATTATCATTCAATTCGTCTTTATAGCAGGCAAAGGCTACACACTTTTTTATTCTTTCATCTATTTCCATAAGCGTATACCTACAATGAGAATTTCCAAGACGGTAAGAATTAAAATCGTGAGGTAAAGTATTAACTTGTTGCAAAGTAGTATAAGTAGT
>JAFGIX010000015.1 GCA_016929395.1 Candidatus Zymogenus saltonus | reverse complement strand
TTAAAGTTCGGGGATGGCTCTTCTATGATAAAATATCTTCTCTTTAAACGACTAAACTGTAAGGTAAGATCGTAACTTTTTCAATTATCAAACTTTTATCATATTTGTCAACCCTTTTATTTATCCTTCCCTCCCTTCTTCCCCCCCACCATCCCCTCAACCTCCTCCTCCGTGTAGCCGTGCGTGCCGGAGTAGGGCTGTTTTTCGCCCTTTTTCGGCTTCTTCGCCTCGGCTTTTTTGGGCTTGGCGGATTTTTCTGCGGCCCGCTTCTTTTCTCCCCCCTTCGGCTCCTCCAAGTCGCCTTCGTGTTTCGTGGCCATGGGTGCTTCCTCCTTACTGCTTTAAGTTCACTATTCTTTGGTATGCTTTAAAATATCCTTTGAATGACTGATATGATATTCATACCCTATTGCCTTTTTATCACCGTCATATTTGGCAACTTCCATATGGGTTTTTACGGCCTTTTCATTGTCTTTTAAATCGTTCCTGTATATCTCGGCTATCGCATAAAGGAAATCCAGCCTGTCGGGAGACAGGGAAAACAATTTCCTGTACTCCTTTATGGCTTCACTGTAATCGCCCTTTGTCTGGTACATCTCGGCCCTGTAAATCTCGGGGCCGGCCTTGACGCCTAATCTTCTTTTACCGAACGAAAACCATATCCGTCTTTCCCCTTTTACCAGTATTTTGTAAACTAAAAAAGGTACCATCAAAAACAAGGTTAGGATGGCAAATTCAATCAAGGCTAATGTAAAAGCCCTATAAAGTGGCGTGATGCCCAGGAGAAAAAAATTCATCAGCCAAATAAGGATGAAGAGACCGATGATGAATGTTAGTGTCATTCCGGCCTTCATTATAGGCTCCGGGATGCTAAAGATAAATTTAAGAATTCTCTCTTTCAGCTCATTATCAGGGGCTTTAATTTCTTCGTCATTATTCATTCAACAATTCCTCGTATATATAAAATTTTCCCCATGACTATACCATAAATTCAACAAGCAAGATAATCGCCGCAACCAAAATGGCAATTATACCAATCGGAACTTCAACGCCAAGCATTGAAAATAGGGCAAAAACGGTTAAAAAAACGGCGGATAAGACACTTTTTGTTTTTTCAAAATTGGCACTCCCACCGAAATGACCTCTGTCCTCTTCCGGTTCCATCTCCTCATCCTCTTGATCTATTTCATCCGCCGGCTCCACCTCCGGGGAAATATCAAGGCCCGCCGAATCGTCCATTTTTTCAATGTCGGGGTAGGTCGATCTCTCGACGAAATACGTGTGTTCGCATCTTGGGCAGGTTATATTTTTCTCTCTCTTCGGTATTTGCCGGTCCAGCCTTTCGTTCTCAAAACCGCAGATGGGACATATGGTTTTCATTTATCAATCTTTTATACCATATTCCGCTTTTTACAACAGCACAAACCGGAAAGTCTGTCATTCCCTAAATGGATCTTCCCACCTGCAGATTTTTTCCTAAACGTTATTTTCGCCTTTCAGCTCCGTCCCTGACAAACCTCCGCCACAAAAAAAACTGCGCCCACAGGTAGATCAGGAGCTGGGTAAAGGAGTATTTCAGCGCGCCGAGGTAGAGTCCCCACTCGTAAGTCTCCTCCCACCATAGGTCGTAGACCAGCCCGAGGTAGTGAGCCGCCATGAGGCACACAAACTCGACCCTACGCCAACGGCCCCTCAGGTCCGCCGACAGGGAGAAGGCCGCTATCCAGACAAGCGGCCCGAATTGGAGCGGGGTGAGGGCGAGCCTCAGCGCCAGCTCCGTCCTCCGCAGGACAAAAAAGCCGAAAAAAGTAAGGAGGAACGCAAAAATGAATCCCGTAAGCAGGCTCCTCCAGAACCGTTTCTTGTTGTCACGGGCTTCGGTATTTATGGGATTCGTCATACGCCTACACGCCGGAGATTTTTTATGGTTTAAGAAATTGTACAACACAACCTACAATGACCAATGAGCTCTGCATTCGCAATTTTTTAGCGTTATGCTTCTTCTCGTTATCTGCTTGCTTCTAAAGTTCCAAATCGTTATATTTCATCACCATATGGACCTATTCTTCATTTTGATGTTTAGAAAAATATCTTGTCATCCAAAAATAGAGAATAATAAAACATACCAAAAATACGCCAATCGGAATATAATACAGATTATCTCTTAAAATGCATTTTAACAAATCTAAATTATCTAATAAAATGTATGTCCAGAAACTTAAAGTTAAGGCTGTTATAAAACCAAATGATAATATTAACCAATAGTCTCCACTTCTTTTGTTTAGAGATTTAGGTTCTTCAATATCTTTTGAAGGTATATTATTTAAGATTTCTTTATATTCACTATCCTCTAGATTTTCCATTTTTAATAGTTTTTTGCTTAAAAAATTTATATACTTTCTGTATCTTGTTATACTCAGACGAAGGGATAGGTATCTTATCCATGTAAGAAAGCTAAAAATGCATATAATAGTCAAGGCAAAAAAAAGTAATAAACTATTATCATTCATTTGTAATTTATACAAAATTATTAACGACGCAGGTAATATAGAAAGTACCGGGATATAAATCCTGAGCAATTTTTCCCTTGTCTCATAATTTATTTTTTGATTTTCCCAACAAAAATCAAATTGTTTTTGAAGAAATTCTCTTAACAAACTATCTTTATAAAGAGCGCCATCCTTGTTTTTAACATCTTTCATTTCTCCCCCCTTCTACTATCAAACACATTTTCTCACTCAAAACCGCGAATTGGACAAATAGTCTTCATTTATCAATCAACACATTCTCTTTTTTACAATAGCATAAACCGAAGAAGCCGTAATCCCTTAAAATAAATCCCCCCCTGCCGCCCTCCCCCTACCGTTCGTTCTTCTTGTACGCCTCGATGTACTGCGAGATCGTGTCTACGTAGTAGCGCAACGGAACGCCGTCGATGCTTTCTGCGATATAGTAGGCCATGTCTACCGGCAGGTCGAACGGCCCCTTGGCCTCGCCGGTCAGGTACTTGCCGTCGAACCCCTGGATGAAGTAGTACTTCCCCTCCTCCCAGTAGGCCGCCACGGTGTGCGCCCCGATGATCTCCCCCTCTTTCGCCACGATGTCCACCGTGAAGAGGCGCGCCACGTAGCCGGCGTACTCCAGCGCCTCGACGATTAGGACGGCGAAGTCCTCGCAGTCGCCACCTGCCGTCAAGAGAGTCTCGTAGGGTGTCTGGACGTAGTTCTTCCCGTCCTTACGCTCCGGGATGTATTTCAGTCCGTTTCTTGTGTAGTAGGCGGCAATGGCAGGCGTCGAGAGTCTCATCCTAACCTCGCCCCACTCGTCCCACCTCTCGTCGCTGAATCCGCCCCACGCCTCATCGAGGAGCTTTTCTACGCTGAAATCGTTAAGGATATTTCTTGCCCTTGCCGGGCCGTCCTCCTCGGCGTACACCCATAGGAGAGCTTCGAGGAGCGACGAGTAGGCCCGCTTCTCTTTGTGTCCGGCGCCCAGTATGGCGGAAAACGCAGCGCCGTATCCCTTAAGGGAGCCGTAGTCGCCGTACATGAGCCTTACCGCATCGACATAGGGGGAGTTGGACGTGTTCACCCCTGGAATCAGCGAAAGCTCCACCGCCAAGGCCTCGTCCTTGTAGAAGATGTCGTTCAATACCTCGTTCTTGTAGACGTCGACCCTCGGCTTTATCGCCGCACACCCGGAAATTAAGATCAGCGAAAGGGCCAATACGGCCGCTTTGATTGTGTGAGAATTTTTCATGTATACTATCTTCCCCCATGTCTCTTTTATTGTCAATATTTTTTCATACCTACCTCCAATTAAGGCTTGACATTATCGTAAAAAACCGTAATTGTAATGGCATCCGTATCACTTAAAAAAAGGAGCCTGAAATGAAAGAGGAAGGAGCCCTTGGATTAAAGCGGGTTTTGGGCCTTAAGGAGGTTGTTGCCATCGGCATTGGCCAGACGATAGGCGCAGGAGTCTTCGCCATGACCGGAATCGCCATCGGGATGTGCGGCACGGCGCTCCCGATCGCCTACACCCTGGCCATCATTCCCGTGGCATGTCTCATGCTCCCCTCGGCCTTTCTGGGAGCGACCATCCCCACAGTCGGGGGAAACTACACGTATCCGAGCCGGCTCTTCTCCCCGCTGGCGGCGTTCATGGGCGTGTGGATATTCGTGATCGGCTTCTTCTTCGGCTTCATACCCATGCTTGCGGTAACCATAGTGGAATACCTCAGGGCCTATTTCCCGAACCTCCCGATTACCAGCACTTCGATTGCGATCATCACCTTTTTCTACATCATAAACATCTTCGGTATAAGGTTGGCTGCCGTGATTCAGGGGATAATGGTTCTTATTCTCATCTCGGCTCTCATCATGTACGACGTGGTGGGATTGCCTCATGTATCCCTCGTTAATTTCGAAGTGCTGTTTCCCAAGGGGTCTCTCTCCCTTGTAGGCGCATCGGCCCTTCTGATATTTCCATATCTTGGAGCAAACGCCATAATCGAGCTTGGCGGGGAGATCAAAAAGCCGGAGCGGGTGATCCCGGTATCCTTTGTCATTATCCTCTCGGTCGTCGCGGTGATATATATAACCATGAGCGTTGTCGCGGTGGGCGTTACCGGCTGGGAGACATGCGCCGACAAGACCCTGACCGAATCAGCCAAGGCCTTCCTTACGGGCATCCCCTTCCACTATTTTATAATCTGCGGGGCGCTTTTGGCCATCACCACAACCTTGAACGCCACCTTCATGTGGTCGCCGAAATCGCTGATGATAGTGGCGAAGGACGGGCTTCTGCCCCCCCTCCTCACCCGGGTAAACAAGAAATTCGGGACGCCCCACAACATGCTTACGATGATCTGGGCCTTCTCGATCATAGCGATAATCTGTAACATCGACCTGAAGTCGCTGGCGCTCTGCTCCTCCATAGGGGGCCTTTTTATATACATCCCGGTTCAGATATCTGCCCTCCTCCTGAAGAAGAAGCGGCCGGAGGAGTATGCTAAGTCCCAGCTCAAGGTACCGGGGTGGATACTCTACTTCGCCGTGATCTTCGGGATACTCCTCTTTCTCGCGGCGATAGCTTCTCTCACGAAAGAGCTATACGAAGAGAGCGAGATTCTCACGATCTTCCTCGGGGTCTGGACGGTTCTCGGCTTTTTCTACTTTTACGGAATGAAGTATTGGCTCAAAAGGAGGGGTGTCGATTTCAAGGAGACAACAAAGGATTTTGCCAATTAGCGGGGCTGTCGAGTCATTGTTGCTGTCTCATCAGTCTGTCTCGCTTTTACTAAGTGGAGAGATACTTTTTTAAGAGATTGCAAACTTAATGGCGGCAATATTTCGAATCCTGCGGCGGGCGGCCGGCGATCGAGCCCCAAACAAAACCGATTCATCGGGATTATACCGCAATGAAAATAAGGCGCGGGGAAAACGGTCTATAGCGACATCGGAGGAGGAGAGGATATTCTTTGATGTAAGATGTAGGTAATGCGAAACTAAGATTTTGTTTTTGCCGCTAAAAAAGCATAAATACTTTTTAGGTGCTTAAAAATATGGGGGAACTGTAATTTTAGGTTTTAAGAAAAGAATCTAATTCCGAATCTGTAATTCTTGCTGACCTGAAACGTGGAGCCAAAAATGGACAGAGATTCCAACGACCACCCCCTCTTTTCGGCGTATCCACAGCTGAAAGGGAATATCCCCTGCATCCGCTTCGGAGACTACCCTACCCCGGTCGAGAGGCTCAAAGGCCTCGAGAAGAATCTCAAGGCGGAAAACCTCTACATAAAGAGGGAGGACAGGGTCTCTAATCTCTACGGCGGAAACAAGATAAGAAAGCTCGAGTTCATCCTGGCGGATGCCGTGGCAAAGGGCGCAAGCCACGCCGTGAGCTTCGGCTTTGCCGGATCGAACCAGACCCTCGCAAGCGCCGTCTTCGCCAACGAGGTGGGGATAAAACCAATATCGATGCACCTCAGACAGCCGAACGCAAAATACGTCAGGAAAAACCTCCTTTATCAGCATCTACTAAAAGCGGAGTTTCACCACTATTCCGGGATGGCCACCATCTACCCGGGCCTTGCGCACGTCTACGCAAAACATTTCATAAGGACGCTTCGTCGCCCCTACATCATCCCCCCCGGCGGCTCCAACGGGATCGGGGCCCTGGGCACCTCCGGCCTCGTCTTCGAGCTGAAATCCCAGATCGACGAGGGGGCGCTCCCGACGCCCGACCTGATATATCTCCCCTTCGGCTCGACCGGAACGGCGGTCGGCGTGGCCCTGGGGATACTCGCACTGGGGCTGAAGACGAAGCTAAAGGGGGTCAGGGTCTCGGGAAGGGACGAGTGCGGCTTCGACACTGCGAAGAAGGTCTTTGCCGAGGCGATAGAGATCGCAGGCCGATATGTCCCTGATTTCAAGGGATTTGAACTGACCGAAGATCTATTGGAGGTCGTGGACGGCTACGTCGGCCCCGGCTACGCCCACTTCACCGAGGGGGGGATGAAGGCGGTCGGGCTTCTTAAGGAGAAGGACGATATTACGCTTGACGGCACCTACACCGGAAAGGCGATGGCGGCCATGATCGAAGACGCGGCGGAGGGAAAGTTAAAAGGCAAAAACGTACTATTTATAGACACATACAGCTCGGTCGATTTTTCGGAGAAGATAAAGGGAGTCGACTACCGCGGCCTCCCGAGGCCATACCACCGCTACTTCGAGGAGGCAGACCAGCCGTTGGAAACGGTCGATTGATGGGTGATCAATTGAGAAAGACAAGGCCGCTTGTCATTTGCAGCTGACCTATTTCGGAGGGGAATTCTTTTAGTCTCTTGCGATTATTCCTTAAAATGTATATAATTTTACTACACATATATCGGCCGAGGAGTTCCAATGAACGGAAGCGAAACCCACTATAACGCCAAAAAAAATCCGATCTTTGCCGCCCACCCGGCCCTTGGGGGGAAGATTCATCACGTATCCCTGGGTAACTACCCGACGCCCGTCGACCGTCTTGAAGGCCTGGAGAGGGCACTGAAGCAAAAGGGACTCTTTATCAAGAGGGAGGATTTGTCGTCCGTGCTTTACGGCGGAAACAAGCTGAGAAAGCTCGAGTTCCTCCTCGCGGACGCGGTGGCGAAACATTTCAAGCACACGGTCACCTTCGGCTACGCCGGATCCAACCACACTCTCGCCACGGCAATCTTTGCTAAGAAGCTGGGGTTGAGTCCCATATCGATACACCTCCCTCAATCCAACGCCCGCTACGTAAGGAAGAACCTCCTCTACCAGAAGCTTCTTAACGCGGAGCTTCATCAATACGGGGGGATTCCGACCCTTTTTTCAGCCTTCTTATTGATCTCGATAAAGCGCCTCTTGACCTCCGGACGCATCCCCTACTATATCCCGGCCGGGGGATCAAACGCCCTCGGGGTGGTCGGGACGGCGAGCGCCGTCTTCGAGCTTTCGGACCAGATCATGGATGGGGTGCTCCCCAAGCCGGATCTCATCTACCTCCCGACCGGCTCCGCCGGAACCACGGCGGGGATCGCCCTGGGGATAAAGGCCTTGGGACTTGACATCAAGGTCAGGGGGGTTGCGGTCTCCCCGAGCGACTATTCCGGCCTTGAAAACGTGAAGAGACACTTCAACGACGCGAAAAGGCTCCTGATGAAGTGCGATCCCACGTTTCCGGACGTCCAGATTACGGGAGATGATGTCAAAATCGTCGAAGGCTACCTCGGGGACGGTTACGCCCGCTTTACCGAGAAGGGGATGGACGCCGTAAGGCTCTTGAAAATCAGCGACAAGGTTCAGCTCGAGGGGACATACACGGGAAAGGCGATGGCGGCCATGATCGACCATGCGTCGAGGGGAGAGCTTGACGGGAAGAGGGTCCTTTTCTGGAACACCTACAACTCCCACGACTTCACTGATCTTATCAAGGATGTCGACTACAGGACGTTGCCGAAAAGCTACCACCCCTACTTCGAGAGGGACTTCCAGCCGCTGGAGATCGAGGATTGACCGCAATCGGTTGATCGTAAATGTAGACGGTGTCTTCGGCTCAATAAGCCCCTGAATTTGAATCGCGAGTTGTTAATTATGTAAACGCGAAGCCTTTTGTAAATCTGCCCCACAATCTGAAAAAACAGGCGGCCCCTTTTTATATCCTCTATGGATTCCTCATCTTGCACAAAAATTGTGTAGAGCCTTACGGGAGCGAACGGCCTTGAATCGGGCCGGGGGGTGGTCAGGCGGAGCAACCTTTGTCAATATCACGTTTTGACTCCCACCGCCGGGATCGCCCAAGACACCTGTTCAAAGCCGATCTGGGCAATTGAACTTAAGCCGTATTCTCCGCATTCTGCAGCGATCGATGGATGACCCGCATAAAGAGGAGTTATTAATCAAGAATTGAAACGGCCTTGACCCTCATTTCGCAGAACAGACAGGGTAATCCCCCCATCCCTCAATCTTCTCCCTTCCCTTTTTCCTCCCCCTCTTTTTTAACTCCCTTCATTTCCCTTATCTTTTTCACCTTTTTCAACACCATGGTGAACTTCTCCGTTTTTCTCTCGATCTCTTCAACGGAGGGAACCTCCACCACATCGCTCATCAGCCGGGCGACGTTTTGGGTCTCCGGGATATACTCCATTACTATCTTGATGGTGGCGGTAATCGGAATCGAGAGGAACATCCCCGTAAGACCCCAGAGCCACCCCCAGAACGCCAGGGAGATCAGGACTACAACGGGGCTCAGGTTGAGCTCTCTCCCAAGGAGCTTCGGCTCGACGATGTTTCCCATAATCATCTGAATGGCGAGGAGGATAATCAGCACTATCAGGACCGACAGGGGAGAGAGGATGATCAGCGCCACAAGCACGGGGAGAACCGTGGCCACGTACGATCCGATGTAGGGGATGTAGTTCAAGAGGAAGGCCAGAAGCCCCCAGAGGAGGAAGAAGTCTACCCCGGCAATCCACAGCACAATCGTGTACGTGATACCCGTAATGAGGCTCACCATGGTCTTGACCATGAGATACTTTCTTACGCTCCTGTCCACCTCTTCGACAATCTCGATGATGAGGTCAGAGTCCTCCCCGTAGGCGTACTTTATTCTGGCCGGAAGCCGATCGATCTCCAGAAGGAGAAAGATCATGAAAAAGGCAACAACGAGGATATTGACCACGACATCCAAAAACGAACCGAGGCTCGATCCGATGTATCCGGTTATCTTGGAGAGGTCGAGCTTGGAGAGGATCAGCTCCTGGAGCTTCTCCAGAGGTGAGAACTCACGGAAGTCCATGAGACCCGAGTCGAATCCGAGTCGTTCCAGGATGCTGTATCTCTGGAGGAAGGCGGCAAATTGGGTGAAAAGGTCGGCAAGCCTCCCCTTGTATGTGTCGAGGTTGTCAATAAACTCGTTTACCTGAACCGTTATTATCGCCCCGAGGACGTAAAAAAGGCCGAAGATCAAAAGGAAGACAAGCAAGTAAGCCAGGAACTTCGGCACCTTCCTTTTGGCGAGATATTCTATGATTGGGTAAAGGAGGTAGCTCAAGAAAAGCGCGATGAAGAAGGGTTTCAGAATCGGCGCCAGGGTCTTCATGATGATTGTGAGAAGGACCGCAAGCCCCACCGCCATGCCGATGTTGACGAAGGTCATCCCCGGCTTGATGGGGAGGATCGACCTCCCGTCGCCCTTCTGCTCCGCACTCTTTTTGGCCATATCTTTACTCCTCAACGGTCGACCCGCTTATTGCTAACCATTAAATTTTTCCCTGCTCACAAGGATTCGGCAAGAGACGGCATCGGTCACCCCGCCGTTTCGAGCCGATTAAAAAAAACGGGGGGATCCATCCTCCCCGGCCGCCCATTCACCTCGAACACATAAATACAAAACACATCGATGGGAAGGGAATAGGGGAACAAATACCAAACAAGACCCTGTCTCAGAATCAACGGCGGACCCCGCCTACCACTTCGGCTCCTCGGTGATCTGGTAGGAGCTTCCGCAGTAGGGGCAGTTGATGAACACGGCCCCCGCCTTCACCTTGACGCTGTTCTGCTCGAGGCTTGCCCCGCAGTTCTTGCAGGTGAGCTTTTCCGTCTCCACATCTCCGGAGAGCTCTATCTTCTGGATCACCTCCATCTTGTCGGGCGTCTTCGTCACCCTCTTTGTTATGAAGACGATCAGCCCCCCACCCATGAAAAAGCAGATGAAGGCGACCACTATCCTTCCCACCTTGTTGACCGCCTGGGGCGATGCGAGGGAGTAGAGATTTATAAGCCCGAAGAGGATCAGGAGTATGGCGAAGATGTATCCAATCGCCGTGAGGACGCATGCGCCCTCTCTGTTTTTTAGTATTTTCATGGGCTAAATCGTAAACCAGTTTGATGCGATTGTCAATATTTTTGAGGGGGAAATCGGCCGTGTTATAAAGATTTGATCCCTTTGTCGGATTCAATTTTACCCGGACGAAACGGCCTCATTATATTGACAAACCGGATTAATCTGATAGAATTCCTTATCAGGGGGGCACCTTTTTATTTCTAATGGGTGCCTTAAATAAACCACCGGAATAAGGAAGAAAAAATGCCCGACAGATGGGAGAGGCAGTATGTAATCAACGCCATCAACACCCATGACTCATGGCGGATGTTCAGGATTATGGCGGAGTTTGTTGACGGGTTCGAGATACTCCCGGATATCGAGCCTGCGGTCTCGATCTTCGGCTCGGCGAGGGTGAGGCCGGGAGACAAATACTACACGTTCACAGAAGAGCTGGCGTCGAAGCTTGCCGGGAAGGGGTTTTCTGTCGTCACGGGCGGCGGCCCGGGGATAATGGAGGCGGCCAACAAGGGGGCCGCGGAGGGTGGCGGGAAATCGGTTGGACTCAATATCGAGCTCCCTATGGAGCAAAAATCGAACAGCTTTTCCAACGTGAAGCTAAACTTCAGATACTTCTTCTGCAGGAAGGTGATGTTCGTCAAGTACTCGATGGCATACATCGTCCTGCCGGGGGGATTCGGGACCCTGGACGAGCTCTTCGAGGCGGTGACGCTGATCCAGACCGACAAGATAAAGCCTTTCCCGGTGATTCTGGTGGGCAAGGACTACTGGGCGGGGTTAATCGACTGGATCAATAAGAAGCTCCTTGTCGAGGAGAAGGTCTCCGACGACGACATAGAGATCATAAAGTTGGAGGACGACATGGACAAGATCGTCAAGATCATCTCCGATTTCAGGGACATCATCTTATGACGATTATTTAGACGGGCCTGTTTTTGTCCCCCCCTCTTTTCAATTCAGGCTTTAAAAACAGTCCCGCTTAAGATTTCAGGGACATCATCTCGTGACGATCATTGAGACGTCCCTGTTTTCATGAATCTCCCCCTACTTCATTTAGGCTTGAAAAACCCTTCCCGCTCAAGATTACCGTGGACTTGAGGTCAAGGGAAGCCTCCAATTTTGAGGGGCTGGGTATATGAAGATCATCGCAACATGAAACGACTCTCACAATCCAAATCTTGTAATCTAAATGTAATCAAGACCACGCCACTATTTCCACAATGAAGCGCGGGGGAGAAAAGATAACCGTTTCGATAAAGATTCTGAAGATTGTCCCATTTTTGATACGGAATCGCCGGCCACGAATATTTTCAATAGGGGTGACCATAAGACCTCTTCTCTGCATTAAAAAATGACTTCGAGCAAGCTGCGGCGTTAAAAAGTTAAATTTTTATTTGTGATATATACGTTGTCAAAACAAGACAGATCAGGATCGGTCTTAAAAAGCAAATCGCCCGACTATATCCCTACGGCAACCGGCCTCCTCTTCTCGAAGAAGACCACCTCCCTAACGCCGAAGCCCTTTATCATCTCGATAACCTCCGGGAGATGGTAACCCACGTCCTCCGCCCTGTGGGCGTCGGAGCCGAGGGTCAGGGGAATCCTGAGGGCGACCGCCTCCTTTATCAGCCCGACCGACGGGGTGAGCTCCCTGCAGGCCTTCCTCAGGCCGCCGCTGTTTATCTCGATGGTTAAGCCCCTCTTTGCAACCTCCTTTAAGAATTCCCTGGCGGAGCCGGTGTGGTCTCTCTTCGGCGGGCGGGAGTCCCGGAATACCTTGATGATGTCGAGATGGCCCACGAAGTCAAAGAGACCGCTTTTTAACAACTTGAACATGTTCTCCCAGTAGGCGTCGTAAATCGCGTCGATGTCCTTTCCCTCCCACTCCTTCTGATTGTAGTCGAATCCCCACTTCCCTATCATGTGGACGCTTCCGATTATGAAGTCGAAGTTGAAGGCGGAAAGCCCGGCGCGAAGTGTCTCCTCCTCGTCCGGGAGATAATCTATCTCGGTGCCGAATAGGATTTTGGGCGTGTCGCCGGAACTTGCCTTCAGCCTGTTCACTTCGGAGGCGTAGTCGAACCACCTGGAAGCGAGGGCCGTATGGTTGAAGTCCTCCGCGGGATAGTCGTATCCGGGGGGCCTAGGGAAGTGCTCGGAAAAGCCGAGAACATTTATCCCCGCCCCTTTGGCGGCGCGGGCCATATCCGCGGGGGTATCCTTGCCGTCCCCGAATTTTGTATGAATGTGAAGGTCTATCATTGAGATCCTGAAGTCTACCGTATTAGAAGAGCCTTTGAAAAACAGGCCTCTTGCATACCAAGATTACGGCTTAAACACCTGACTCTAAAGAAAAAAGGCCCCCAAGATTTTTGGGAGCCATGATTCAACAACAGATTAGACATCGGCGAAGGCGCTCTCGGCGATCTCCATTATGCTCATATCCTCGGTCTTTATCGCTCTTGCCGTGGCCTCGACGTGGGGAAGGACGTAGGCTGCGTAATATTTCGCCGCGGCAACCTTTCCCTGATAGTAAGAGGCATCCTTGCTGTCCTTGTAGAGAGCGGCCATTCCGACCCAGTCGTCGTCGGTCACTCCCTTCTCCTTTTTGATGGCCTCAAGCTTTATGCTGGCGATGGAGGCCTGCCAGAGGAGAAGCCAACCAAGGGTGACGTTGCTCATGAGCTCGAGGAACGGCATGGCGTTTCCGACGGGCACGAGGAACTTGCCCTCTTTACCGCACTGGGCGAAGAAGCCGCCTATCTCGGCAAGGGTGTTTTTCGCCTTTTCCAGCTCTGCAAAGGCGTTCTTGAGGACGCCGTTAGCCTTGTTCTGCTCGATCGTCTTTGTTATCTCCATGATGAAGTTTACGAAGTTCGCGCCCTTGTTCTGACCGAGCTTTCTGGCGACGAGGTCCAGCGCCTGAATTCCGTTGGTCCCCTCGTAGATCGACGCGATCTTGCAGTCCCTCATGAATTGATCAACCGGGTACTCGGAGGTGTAGCCGTAGCCGCCGTAGACCTGAACCGCGTTCTCACAGACGCGAAATCCCATGTCGCTCCCCCACGACTTGCAGATTGGGGTCAGAAGCTCCACGAAGCCGTGATGCCTCTCCTTCTCCTCCTCGTTTTCCGTACCCTCGGAGACATCCAGGCAGTACGCAACCCAGTACATCAGGGCGCGAAGCCCCTCGACGTGGGCCTTCATCCAGAGGAGCATCCTCCTCACGTCCGGGTGGTTGATGATGGAGACCCGGGGCGCCTCGGGATTTCTGAAGTTTGCGAGATCGGAGCCCTGGAGCCTCTCCCTGGCGTAGTTTACGGCGTGCATATACGCGGCGCTGCTGTGGGCAAGGCCCTGGATGCCGACGCCGAGACGGGCCTCGTTCATCATGTTGAACATGACCCTCATCCCCTTTCCCTCCTCGCCCAGAAGCTCGCCGATACAGTCGTCGTTGTCGCCGAAGTTGAGGGTACAGGTGGAGTTTCCCTTTATCCCCATCTTGTGCTCGATGTTTCCGGTGTGGATGTCGTTGAAATCACCCAGGCTCCCGTCGTCGTTGACGCGGTACTTCGGCACCACAAATATCGATATCCCCTTCGTCCCCGCGGGCGCCCCTTCGATCCTTGCCAAAACCGGGTGGATGATGTTCGGGGTCAGGTCGTGATCACCGGCCGATATGAATATCTTCGTCCCGGATATCTTGAACTTCCCGTCGCCGATCGGCTTTGCGATGGTCCTGAGCGCCCCCACGTCGGAGCCGGCGCCCGGCTCTGTGAGGCACATCGTTCCTCCCCACTCGCCCGCGTACATCCTGTCCATGTATTTACGCTTCTGCTCCTCGTTGCCGTATATCTCTACCAGCTTAGCCGCCCCGTGAGTAAGGCCGGGGTACATGTTGAAGGCAAAGTTCGCCGCTGAGAATATCTCCCCGGAGCAGATCCCTATGACGGCCGGGAATCCCTGGCCCCCCACTTCCGGGTCGTCGGCTACGGTAATCCAGCCGCCCTCCACGTACTTTTTGAAGACGTCGTGAAAGGCCTTCGGCACGGTCACCTTTCCGTCTGAAAAAGTACACTCCTCTTTATCGCCGATCTCGTTTGTGGGCATGATGTCGTTGACGGCGAATTTCTCCGCCTCGTTCATGACCGCATCGTAAAGGTCTTTTGAATACTCGGCGTATTTCGGATATTTACTCAAGCCCTCGATATCCAACATTTCGTAGAGGGTAAATTGCTGATCCCTCATATCAACAAGCAAGTTAGCCATGACTATATCCTCCCTTATTATATTGTTTATTTTTCAAACTTTATTCCTGACCTCAAATCCCGTATGATTTAACAATCCCCCCCTCCCCCAAAATCAGCCGCCCTAAAAATTGCCGACCCTAAAAAATCATCGACCCCCCCCCAAAAAATCACCAACTCTCAAAATTGCCAATCCTAAAATTGGCGACCCCCAAAAATCACCGTCCCCTAAAAATCAACGTCCCCCTAAAAATCACCGTCCCCCTAAAATTGCCAACCCCTAAAATTGCCAACCCTCCTTTGAGTAATGAACGGAAGCTAAAAAAAATGAATGAACATTCAGTCACTCCCGCAGTTTACCACTATAGGTTTTTTTGTCAATAAAAAAAATAAAGGGGTGGAAACTAAATTTTATTAGTCCGATAGTTCCCTAATCCTCTTGAAATTCAACAAATTGTAACTATATTAGAAACGTGTAAAAAGAATAACTCACGAAAGAGAGGTAAATAGATATGTCTAAGACAATAGGAATAGACTTGGGGACAACGAACTCCGTCGTGGCGGTTCTGGAGGGCGGAGAGCCGAAGATCATCATCAATGAGGAGGGGGGAAGGACGACACCCTCCGTGGTTGCGTTTACCGACGACGGCTCCAGGCTCATCGGCCAGGCCGCAAAGAGGCAGGCGGTCACGAACCCGGAGAGAACAGTCTACTCGATAAAGCGGTTCATGGGAAGAAGGGCAGGCGAGGTCACCGAGGAGACCGCGATGGTCCCCTACAAGATCGTTAAGGCCGAGAACGGCGACGTCAGGGTAAAGATCGACGACAGGGAGTACTCCCCGCCGGAGATCTCGGCCCTGATCATTGGAAAACTCAAGAAGGCGGCGGAGGACTACCTGGGCGAGAAGGTTAAGGACGCAGTAATCACGGTTCCGGCCTATTTCAACGACAGCCAGAGGCAGGCTACGAAGGACGCCGGCAAGATTGCGGGTCTTAACGTCCTCAGGATCGTGAACGAGCCGACGGCGGCGGCGCTGGCCTACGGGCTCGACTCGAAGAAGAGCGAGAAGATAGCGGTCTTCGACTTCGGCGGTGGGACGTTTGACATCTCGATCTTGGAGGTGGGAGACAACGTTGTCGAGGTCATGTCCACCAACGGCGACACTCACCTCGGCGGCGACAACATCGACCAGGCCTTAATAAACTATCTCATCGAGGAGTTCAAGAAAGACCAGGGCGTGGACCTGTCGACCGACAAGATGGCCATCCAGCGGCTGAAGGAAGGTGCGGAGAAGGCGAAGGTCGAGCTCTCCTCCACGATGGAGACGGAGATAAACCTCCCCTTCATCACGGCGGACGCAAGCGGCCCGAAGCACCTCTTGATGAAGCTGACCCGTGCGAAGTTCGAGGCCCTGGCCGGCCCGATCATCGAGAGAACGATAGCGCCGCTGAAGAGCGCCATCAAGGATGCCGGTCTAACCGCCGGAGAGATCGATGAGGTCATTCTCGTGGGCGGATCGAGCAGAATCCCGATGGTTACCGAGAAGATAAGGCTGATCTTCGGCAAGGAGCCGAACAAGGGGGTCAACCCGGACGAGGTGGTGGCGCTGGGCGCCGCGATTCAGGGCGGAGTCCTGACCGGCGACGTCAAGGACGTGCTGCTCCTCGACGTGACGCCGCTGTCCCTCGGCATCGAGACGCTGGGCGGCGTGATGACAAGGCTCATCGAGAGAAACACGACCATCCCCACCAAGAAGAGCCAGGTATTCTCAACCGCCGAGGACAACCAGCCGGCCGTTGACATTCACGTCCTTCAGGGCGAGAGGGAGATGGCCGCGGGAAACCGGACGATCGGAAATTTCCAGCTCAGCGGGATAACGCCGGCCCCGAGGGGAATGCCGCAGATAGAGGTGACCTTTGACATCGACGCAAACGGCATCGTCAACGTCTCGGCAAAGGACATGGCGACCGGGAAATCCCAGGCGATCACCATCACATCTTCTTCCGGCCTGAGCAAAGAAGAGGTGGATAGATTAGTCAAGGACGCGGACGCCCACGCCGAGGAGGACAAAAAGAGGAGGAGGGAGGTCGAGATCAGAAACGAGGCGGACATGCTGGTATCGCAGATAGAAAAGCTCCTTACTGAAAGCCGCGGCAAGCTCTCCCCTGAAGATGCTTCTGAGCTCGAAAAGGCGATAGGCGAGGCGAAGGGAGCCATCAAGGCCGAGGACACCGCGAGGATAGAAAGGTCGATCGAGGCGCTCAAGGGCGCTTCCCACACCATGGCGGAGAAGCTCTATTCAACAAGGCCCGGTGGGAACGGCGCGGCGGGCGACGAATATCACGGTTCAGACAGCGGCTTTTCTGGCGGATCGAACGACGACGATGACGATTTCATCGACGCGGAGTTCACCAAGGCGAGCTGATAAAAGATCTTCAGCCTTTGTCAAAGGATTAGATATATAGAGGCCGCGGGGTCAAGTACCCCCGTACCTTTTTTTACGGCCCCGTGGGGAAGGCCGCTCAAGGAAAAAACCGGGCTTTCACAATAAAGATTGATGCACAACGGCGCATCTGCTATGATAGTCCGCTGAAAAAGGATGATATTCATGACACATTCCGAAAACGACTTTCTGAGCTACCGCTACACGAGGGGGATCGTGAGGGAGGTCTCCTACGAGCTTACCGGTGCGCTCTCGGAGAAGGGTAACTCTTCCAAGATATCGATCGAGGCGGCAAGAAGGGAGCACCAACAATACATCGAGGCACTAAAGAGCATCGGCATCGAGATCACTGTTCTGCCGGCCGACCCCTCCTACCCCGACGGCGTCTTCTTAGAGGACACAGCCGTTATCCTCCCCGGGCTTGCGGTGATAACGAGGCCGGGCGCCGAGACGAGGGCTGGAGAGGCTAACTCCGTTAAGGCGGCGCTCTCCCCCATGATCGAGACCAGAAGGATGAAAAGTGGCGGCACGGTGGACGGTGGGGACGTCCTGAGGCTGGGCGGGAGATACTTCATCGGGCTCTCCTCGAGGACGGACGAGACCGGCGCGAAGGAGCTTATAGCTATAATCGAGGAGCGGGGTCTCACGGGCGAGACGGTGGAGTTCGCCGGAGCGCTCCACCTGACGACCATCATCACGCCGCTCTCCCCCAACGCCCTCCTCGGGACAAAAGCCATTCTCGAAAATCCGGCTTTTAATAACATCGAGGGCTTGAGGAAGATCGAGGTCGCGGAGGGCGAGGAGGCTTCTGGAAACGTCCTTGCCGCAAACGGGAGGGTGCTCGTCCCCTCGGGATTCCCCGAGACGTTAAAGAGAATCAGGGCCGCCGGCTTTGAGGCGGTCGAGGTTGACAACTACGAGTTTTTAAAGGCAGACGGCGGGCTGACGTGCCGGTCGGTGTTGTGGTAGGGGGGGATTGATTTTGGAAAGGCGAATTAAAAAATTCTCGTTAAAAGGCTTGTTAAAATGGCAAGAATTATGCCAATACCAAGGGCCCATAGCATGTTGTAAATATTTCTGATGCTTTCATTTTGATCATGAACTTCAGATTGAATCATGTTTACGATATTTTGATTGTCTTTTTTTGCTTCTTTAACAGCTTCAAGACTGTCTTTTTTTACTTCTTTAATAGCTTCAAGATTGTCTTTTTTTGATTCATTGACGGCCTCAACAAGATTATCCATCTTGTCTTCTATATTTTTGAACCTCTGGTCCAAATACTTTACGAAAAATGTCTCCTTGTCGTGCATTATATCTTCCTCGATATCCTTATCCTTATTTTCGATAGAGGGTGCGTTATAATCCATTACCCTCGTATCTTTTGAGATTTTATCAATATCCTCGTCCCTTTTGTATTTATTTTTTCCCTTGTCTTTTGTCTCTTCCGACATAACGCCCCTTTAATCAATCCATTAATGAACTCATTAGCTATTAAATAGCGTCTTTAGGAACATTTGTCAAGAAGATAAATTATATTACCACATTTTAAGCCGTGAATCAATTCTATTATATCACCGCCGCCGAGCATCTTCATTTGATTTTGTTGTGAAAGGAACGTCCAAACTCCCACCTACAGCGGATAAACAAAATTCGCCGCATCTTCCCTCTCCACCCAGCCCTGCTTTTTGTAAAACCCCCTTTTGTACGACTCCCGCTTTTGCTTATTGACGAGCATCAGGCGGACGCACCCCCGGCTTTTGGCCTCCGCCACGACCTCGTCAAGAAGCCTCCCCCCCACGCCCCTGTCCCGAAGATCCTCCCGAACGTAGAGCTCGGCCACGTACCCCTCCGTCCCGCCGAAGACCAGGTAGGACAGCCAGTGGACGGCCGAGTAGCCCACGACCTCGCCGGTTTTATCCACCGCCACAAGCAGAAGGCGGCTCTCATCGGAAAAGCAATTTTCCAGCTGTTTCTTAACCGTTTTGACAGCTTCATCCATCGGCTTCTCCCCGCCGTAGGCCAGCCGCCGAAACTCGGAGACAAGAATCGCTATCCCCCCCTCATCCCCGGGGTTCGCCTTGCGTATAGAAAAATCCACTATATTATATACCCCCTATTCCGTATCGAGTTGAATCTCACGAGCCGCGTCAAACCGCCGCCGTCAAACCTTTTTCGCCCCCGCCCTTTTTTTCTCGATAAGGCCGATGAGCTTTTCAACGGTGAACTGGGCGTACTTCATGCACTTGTCCACCCAGATTTTTGAATCCAGAAACCTCTTGTACTCCCCCGGCTTCGAGAAATCTATCCCGATGAGAGAGCTGCACGTTATGTTCCCGAACTCCTGCCTGAAGAGGTTTACAAACTCCGCTGCATTCTGCCTCGCCCTGTGTCGAGCAAGCTTTACCTCCTCTTTTTTCCCGCCCGTTTCCCTGTGGATGAGGCCGAGGCACACCGCCCCAGCGCTCACGGCGCCACATGGCGCGTCCTGCTGACCGCCTATTCCGGCGACAAAGGGGGTGCACGTCCAGAGGATATCCATATCGCCGAAATCAAAAGACTCCCACATGACCTGCAGGACCGAGGGGCCTCAGTGGTAGCCCTTCAGCATCAGCTCATAGACCCGCTTCTTCGCCTCCTCGACCGATACCTTTTCCGTCATTGTCAGGCCTCCTTTAATATCAATTAAAGGTAAACATCTAAGGCGTTTTCAAACCCTGTTTTTCATCCTCCACCAGCGTACCATGTTGGCGATCGTCCTTCCCGCCTTGTGGGGGCTGTTGAACGTCGGGGCGCCGGCGTCGTCGGCCGCGGCCCGCTCCTCGAAGTGGGCGTAGGGCGCCATCAGGCAGATGACCGCGGGCTTGTTGTGCTGCCTTGCTATCTCCGCGTATTTTTCGGCGGGAAACGCAATCCCCACCTCGGAGCCTCCGCTGTAACAGGAACATGCGATGTGGATATTCGGCTGCGACAGGGCGAGGTCCGCGGCCTTCAGGTACATGTCGGTCATAAACCAGGCGTGGGCGAACATGTCGAGGGGATTCGTTGGTACGGTGAACTCCGGGGCGAACTCCACTATCTTCTCCTTGCTCTTCTCGGTGAAGTCGGGGAGGACGGCGCCCCCCTTCTCGATCGTCTCGGCTACGATCAACGCCGGCCTCGCCGTGTGGGTGAAGATCGCAACGCCCGGCCTCTCGCCGCTATTGAGCTTCGGGATCGGGAGGTCGGCAAAGGCCGACAGCGCCTTTGCCGTGTCCACTAGCTCCTCGTAGTCGTTGACGAAGAGCACCCCGGACTGCTTGTATGCCGCCCGGTAGATATCCTCCGATGCGCTCATGGAGCCGGTGTGGGAGAGGGAGAGACGCCTGGTGGTTTCGGTGAAGCCGGCCTGGTAGGCTATGATCGGCTTCTTCTTGGAGGCGGCCCCGGCGGACTCGAAGAACGCCCTCCCGTCGTCCATCCCCTCGATGAAGAGGCAGATGACGTCGGTGTCGTCGTCGTCGGCCAGGTAGTCGACGAGCTCGGCGAAGTCGAGGTTGACCCGGTTTCCGATGCTGATGAACTTCGAGAGCCCAACGTTGTTGTCCATCATGGTGGTCACGATGGCGGACCCGGTTCCGCCGCTCTGGCTTACCACCGAGACTCCGCCCTTCTTCAGCAGAGACAGGGGATGGGCGAACGTGGCGTTGAGCCCGTGGTGGATGTTCACTGTACCGACGCAGTTCGGCCCGATGATCTTTATCCCGAGGCGGTCGGCCGTCTCCCTCACCTCCCTCTGGAGCCTGACTCCCTCTTCCCCCACCTCCCTGAAGCCCCCGGCGAATATCACCACCCCCTTCGCCCCCTTATTGGCGGCGGACTTCAGGGCTTCGACTATCTTGTCGTGGGGGATGGCAAAGACCATCAGCTGGGCGTCTTCCGGAAGGTCTTCGATAGACCCGTAGCCGGGAACCCCCATGATCTCCCTTCCCGCCAGGGACGGGGAAACGGGAAAGACCTTCCCCTTAAGCCCACCGCTGATTGCGGCCTTGAGGGCGTGAAAGCCGAGCTTGGCGAAGTTTTCCGAAGCCCCCACCACGGCCACGTTCTTGGGATAGAACACGTCCTTAAGGTTTGCTTTTTTGCCCATATCACCTCAACCCATAAAACAACTCAATTAAAATACCGTAACCGATTTATTCTGTGCCCTTTTTAAGTCAGAGGAAGACCCGCTATTTTTAAGGCAAGTCCTCGGCAAACTCCGGCGGATATTGAATAGTTCCTGATATCCCGTTTAAGGCCCCGTGGGCAAGCTCCGCCGCCATGACCGCTTCGTCCGGCGCCTCGAAGGGGACTGAAAGCCCGTAACCGGAGGCGGGAACAAAGCCGAAGCGGGGATAGTAGGAGGGGTGTCCTATGACGATGATGACATTGTGCCCCAGGCGCCGGCACTTCTCAAGGCCCCTTTTTATCAGTTTTGTGCCTATGCCCTTTTTCTGGTATTCCGGGAGCACGGAGATGACCGAAAGGGCAAGGACGGGAATTTCCTTCCCTTCCGATTCAATGGTGATAATGCTGAAGAGGAGGTGTCCCAATATCTTGTTTTCGTTCACCGCTACAAGGGAGAGCTCCGGGATGAAGTTCTCCTTGGAGCGGATTTTTCCTACAAGCTCCGGCTCGACTCTTCTCCCGAAGGCGCTGAGATGCAGGTCGTAGATTGATTTTTGGTCGTCCGCCGTCTCGGAGCGGATATCTATCTCATTTTTCATATCTCGATTTTACCTTGATTTATCGTTTTCAGTTTGTCCGCTATCCAAGCGAGGGCCGACACACGGCTATCTCAACAACAATATTCACGCCTTTTCCTCGGCCTTGAGATTTTTTCCACCGCCCGCGTAAGACAATAGAAAAACAAATCAAGCGTGGAACCGGCTCTTTCTCTTCTCCCGAACCGAGTCGGTGGGCCTAAGCGTCTGGGCCTCCCCTGTGAAGAGCTTCTCGATGCCGATCCCCTCCTCCCCCTTTTTCCTGAGTTCCTTGCATATCTCGCACTCCTCGGGGCCTACGGCCGGCTCCGTGTAGGCGCTTATGAAACCCTCGTAGTTTCTCAGGATGATCTTGTGGTCGCTCCTTGAGATCATGTACTGGGGCATGACGGGGATCTTCCCGCCGCCGCCGGGGGCGTCGACGACGAACGTCGGGACGCAGAGTCCGGAGGTGTGCCCCCTGAGGCGCTCCATTATCTCTATCCCCTTTCCTACCGACGTCCTGAAGTGCTCGATCCCCACCGAGAGGTCGCACTGGTAGATGTAGTAGGGGCGGACGCGGATCTTGACAAGCTCGTGGAGGAGCCTTTTCATCACGTGGATGCAGTCGTTTACGCCCCTCAAGAGCACCGACTGGTTCCCTAGCGGTATCCCGCCCCTGCTCAGGAGGTCGCAGGCCCTTGCGGATTCGGCCGTTATCTCCTTCGGGTGGTTGAAGTGGGTGTTGAACCATATCGGGTGATAGCGGCTGAGCATATCCACCAGCTCCGGGGTGATCCGCTGCGGGAGGACGACCGGCGTCCTCGACCCGATCCTGATTATCTCGACATGGGGTATATCCCTCAACTTCGCCACTATCTCCTCGAGTTTATCGTCGCTCATCGTCAGGGGATCTCCGCCGGAGAGGAGGACGTCCCTCACGTCTGTGGCCTCCTCGATGTAGTCGATATCCGCCTGAAGCTCCTCTTTCGAGCGCATCTGGTCGTTTATGCCGACCACCCTTCGCCTCGTGCAGTGACGGCAGTACATGGTGCACTGGTCGGTGACCTGAAAGAGGACCCTGTCCGGATACCTGTGGGTGAGGCCGGCCACGGGGGAGTCCTCGTCCTCGGAGAGGGGGTCAACAAGGTCTGCAGGCGCCTTTCGGGTCTCGTTAATGGAGGGTATCGCCTGCATCCTGACCGGGCACTTCGGGTTGTCGGGATCCATGAGCGACGCATAGTAGGGCGATATCGCCATCCTGAAGAGTTCGAGCGTCTCCTTTATTCCTTCCTCCTCTTTCGGCGATATATTTACCACACGCTTGAGGTCTTCAAGCTTGGTGATCCGGTTTTTGACCTGCCACTTCCAGTCGTTCCACTGGTCGGGCGTTGTATCTTTAAAGAGGTCGATATCTCTGTAGTCTCTCATCTCAATACCTTTAAACTATTTTCATCCGATATCCGAACTTCCCTTGCACTTTAGATCGATGAAGTCCAAGGGGATTTAGGGCGAAGGCTCTCCCCCATTGAGTCACTATCGACTCACTATCGACTCATAATCGACTCCTCGACCGCCTCCGAAAAGGCGGAGATCCCCTCCATCAGGGCCTCCTCCTCGATAATGAGGGGCGGATTCATTTTGACCGTTCCGCCGCCCGGCCCCAGGGGTGCGTAGAGCATCAGCCCCTTCTGGATGCATTTCTCGACGACGGAAAAGGCGAGGTCGTGGTTGGGGGTTTTCACCCCCTTCTCGGAGAATAGGACGGCGGCGAGCAGCCCCTTTCCGTTGACCGCCCCTATAAAATCTGGGTGTTTGTCCTTGATCTTCTTCAGCTCCCCGTGGAGGATATCGCCCATCCTCCTGGAATTCTCCACGAGGCCCTTCTTCTCGATGAGGTCGATCGAGACGAGGGACGAAGTGCAGGTAAGGGGGTTCCCGCTATGGGTCGAGGTCATCTCCCCCGGGCCGTAGATGTCCATGAACTTGGAGTTTCCCATGACGGCCGATATCGGCAAGCCTCCTCCCATCCCCTTGCCGAGGCAGATGATGTCAGGGACAACGCCGTAATGCTCTATGGAAAAGAGCCTCCCGCTCCTGCCGAAGCCGGCCTGGACCTCGTCGTCTATCAGGAGCGCCCCGTTCTGGGTACACCACTCCCTCAAGGATTTCATGTAGGCCTCCGGGTAAAACCCGGCGATCCCTCCCTGATACGACTCCACCATGACGCCCGCGACCTTGCTTCCCTCCACTCCCTTCTTCTTCAGGGTGTCGGTAAAGGCGGAAAAGTCGGTTTCCGGATTGAAGTACCCGTCCGGGAAGGGAACCTGGACGAAGGTCGGGTCAAGCGTCCCGATCCACTCCTTGAGAGACGGTATCCCCCCCGCGAGCTGGGAGCCCATCGTCCTGCCGTGGAAGGCGCCCTCGAAGGTGACGATTACGTTCTTCTCGTCGCCCCCGATCTTTCTCCCCCAGGTCTTGGCGAGCTTGACGGCGTTTTCGGTGGCCTCCGCCCCCGTGGTCAAAAGAAAGACCTTTTCCATCCCCTCGGGCGCAATCTCCACCAGCTTCTTGACGAGCCTAGCCCTCGGCTCGTTTGGAAAGCAGTAGGAGTGTATCATTCCCGACTCTATCTGGGAGATCAGTCCGCGTTTAAGCTCCGGGGGGAGGTGTCCAGAGTTCGTCACCAGCACCCCGGACGAGAAGTCTATCCACCTGTTGCCGTAGGGATCGGAGACGATAAAGCCGGAGGCGTTGTCCCAGACGACCAGCGGCTGTCCGCTCATCGAAAGCGGCTCGTACTTCCTCAAGTCCTTCAGCAGCGGAATCGACTCCGGAACGGGTATCTCCGTTGCGATCCTCCGGTACTTGGTCTCGATCTTTTCGGTCTTTTTCGGTAGAAGCTTAAAGTTTTTGTACGCCATCTTTTCCATCCCAACTTAAGGTTTATACTTACTTCTTATTTAATATTATCAGCAGCTCCACCGTGTAATCCACTAAAAAGCTGCATCCCATCGAAAAAATACCACCGGCCCCACACAGACACAGCAATCCCGAATATCAATCCCTATTGATTAATATCTCGCTGAAGCTCCTCCGGCGTGACGCAGACGCCGGTCGCCCTGGCGACGAGAACCGGCTCTTTTAAAAAATCGGCCGCCGAGGGGGCGACATCCCTCCTCGCACCGATAACCTTTTTCGCCTCGAACTCCATGGTCCTCGATGTGTTTCCCGACTTCGTTATCCAACCTTTCGCCTCGATGTAGTCCCCTTCGAAGACCGGGGCCTTGAACTCCACCTCGTCGTAGCGGAGGAACAGTCCCTCGTCCCCGTCCATCCTTATCAGGAGCTCCGTCGCCACGTCGCCGAAGAGGGATAGTATCTTCGCCCCGTCCACGAGACCGCCTCCGTAGTGGGCGTCCGCCGTGCTCATCCTGACGCGGATCGTGGACTCGATTTTTCCCCTTTTCTCCGCCATCTTATTATTCCAACAAATGATTTACTATATCGCAAAAACACTGCCTTAAATGCTTGTGCCATCTAAAAACATTTCATATTAGGACAAATACAAACCACAACCATAAAGACCTGCCAAGAAGATTGGGGCTACATTCCCGCCAGGAAGTCGGAGAGCGCCGACACGCCCCGCTCGAACTGCTCAGTTTTGGTCCCCACGCCTATACGAAAGGAAGCCGGGTCGCCGAAGACCCTCCCCGGGAGGATCAGGACGTCCCTCTCGCGGATAAGCCTCAGGCAAAGATCTTCTACCGTCATCCCGTCGATGTTGAGCCTCACAAATCCGGTGTATCCCCCCCTCGGCCTTATCCACGAGAGCCTGCCGCCGGAATCCTCAACCGCTCGCTCGAAGGCCTCGATGTTCCCCCTCGCGATGTCGATATTTCTTTTGAGCAGCGCGCCCTTGTGTCTTAACACCTGCGTTGCGAGAAACTCAGACGGGGCCGCCGCGCACATCGTGGTGTAGTCCTTGAGGATCGAGGCGCTTCCAAGGATGTCTCTCCGCTTCGACGCCAGCCACCCTACCCTCAATCCCCCCAGGCCGTAGGGCTTGGTCATGTCCCCTATCGTGACGACGTTCTCGGAGAGATCGGCCGCGTGGGGGACTTTATCCGCCTTATCGTAGAAGACACCCCAGTACACCTCGTCCGACAACAGGAGCGCCCCGTGCCTTTCCGTTATGTCGACTATCTCCCGCTGAAGGTCTGCGGTGATAATCGAGCCGGTGGGGCTGTGAGGGTGATTGATAACCACCATTTTAACTTTGCTCTTTACGAGGAGCTTTTTCAACATCTCGGGGTCGGGTACGTAGCCGCCCTCCGCAGAAAGGGGTAAAGTCAGCACCTCCACCCCCATGTCGGCCGCCAGCTGGTAGAGGGACTGATATATCGGCCTCTCGGTAACTATCCTGTCCCCCGGCTCGAGGTGGGTCATCATCAAAAGATAGATCGCCTCCGAACCCCCGGTGGTTATCTGGACGTCGTCGGCGCCAAGGCTTTCGTACTCCGTCGCGACCTCCTCCCTCAGCGCCTCGTCCCCCTTGTTCTCCCTGTAGTCGAGGCCGAGCTTGAGATATTGCTCCGTAGCCTCCACGCCCGAAAGCTTCAGGATGTCCTCTGTCGTGGTCTCGGCGCCGCAGGAGGCGCTGATGTTTGTCTTAACGTCGAACTCGTACTCGACGTAAAACCTCTCCAGCTCAAAGGGATGTACCTTCACCTTTCCTCCGCCTTATGAAGCAGTTTCTTGTAGATAAAATATGCCACATGAGACGGGAGGGTTCCCCCGCCATAGCCGCGGTCAAAGCCGAGCTCCACGGCGAGCTTGTCGGTTATCCTCGGCCCCCCGGCGATTAAAATCGGCCTCTCCCCCCCGTACTCCTCGTCGAAGAGATCAACGAGTCTCGACAGGTTTCCGATATGGACGTCCTTTTGCGTCACCACCTGCGAAACGAGGACAGCGTCCGCCTTTTCGTTTATCGCCCTCTCCAAGATCTCCTCTCCCGTCACCTGCGCCCCCATGTTTATCGCCTCGATGTTTTTGTAGCGCTCCAGGCCGTAATCGCCGGCGTACCCCTTCATATTCATTATGGCGTCTATCCCCACGGTGTGGGCGTCGTTTCCGATGCAGGCCCCCACGACCACGATCTTTCTTTTGAGATTATCCTCGATCATCTTGTCTATCACCTTCATGTCGGGGGGTTTCTCGTCTTCCTCCTCAAAAACCTCGATCTTCGTTATATCCACATCGTGGATAATCCTGCCGTACAGGACTATGAAGGTCATGTCGGAGCCGATATCCGTCGCCGAGCTGACGTACGGGTCGTCGATCCCCATCTTCTGGGCGAGCCTCTTTGCGGCTTCTGTGGCAAGCTCCCCGGTGACTCCCGGGAGGGTAAAGGATAGCTGCACCGCCCCGTCGTTCATCGTATCGCCGTACGGTTTTACGTATTTCCTTTTCCTTGTCTCCAGCTTCGATTTCGGCATCAATTACCCCTCGAAAAAGGCCAACTACTCAAAAAAAGGATTAAAGTACTCCCCGTCCGCCTTTTTGAAGACGCCCGCCGCCCCCTTCCCCTCGTCGGGGCTTCGCTTTATATCGGCAAACATCCCCCTCGCCAACGCCTCGACCAGCCCGATCTCCTCCACCTCCCCGAGCATCTCGTGGGCGCTCCTCAAGACCTCCTTGGCCCGCATCTCGATCCTACCCCCCCTCTCGAAGGATATTTCGGATGCGATGTTTCTCATGTTGTTCCTGGCGTATCTCGCCCCCTGAAGGGAGAGAAACCTGTCCCCCACGTGGGGGGTGTGGATGGCCTCCGTCAGAATGCCCAGGAGGTGTATCGACTGGCCGGTCATCATCGAGGCCGCGTTGAACATCATGTCGATCAGGTGCGCCCGAAAGACGTTTCCGGTGATATGCTTCGTGGGGGGCATGTACTTTATCGGGGCGTCGGGGAATATCTCCCTCATCATCTGGGCCTGGGCGACCTCCATCAGAAATCCGTCCTCGATCTCCGGGTCTATCTCGAAGGCGTGGCCCAGCCCTATGAGCCTCGGGGGGAGGCCCGCCTTTATCGCGAACTGTTCGTTAATGAAGTCGCTGGCCAGAACCGTGTGGGCCTGCTCGACCGCGTCCGCCGTGGTGAGGTAGTTATCCTCCCCTGTGTTGATGATAATATCGGCGCGGGTGTTTATCGTCCGGGAGAAGTGCTGGTCGACAAACGTCCTCATGGTGTTGATGTTCCTGAAGATTATCCCGTACATCGAGTCGTTGAGCAGCATGTCGAGGCGCTCGAAAGCGGCCATGACCGCGATCTCCGGCATACAGAGGCCGGAGGCGTAGTTGACGAGGTAGATGTATCTCCCCGCTCTCTCCCCTGCATCGTCCAGGGCCTCGCGCATTATTCTGAAGTTCTCCTGAGTGGCGTAGGTCCCGCCGAAGCCCTCCGTGGTGGCGCCGTAGGGGACGTAATCGAGTAGGCTCTGGGCCGTGGAGCGGATGACCGCTATGCAGTCGGCCCCCATCTCGACGGCGCTTTTCGCCTGAACCACGTCTTCAAAGATGTTTCCGGTGGCGACGATGACGTAAAGGAGGGGCCCACTGTCCATCGGGAGCCTCTCCTTTAAGGAACTCCTCTCATCGACCCTCTTTTTTATCCTCCTTAGGCCCGCGTCCACAAGGGGCCTTAAGACCTCTCTCCTCTTTTTTAGCGGGAGCGGCTCGGCCCCCACCACCTTGCCCTTGACCTTGCCCTTGACTTTAATATCCCCCTTGGATATGCCCCCGGCTAAAGATTGAATATCGACACCGGAACCGGCCATCAGGTCGGCCACGGTTCCGGCGACCCCCGATTCGAGCCTCCCCGCTCTCTTCACCGCATCGACAACGATATTCGCGAGCGGAGTCCCCTTCCTGTCTACGCCGTCAAGCCCCATGAGCCTCAGGACGCTTCGCTCCACGCTGTCGGTGGAATGAGAGACGATAAATCCGTGAAGACGGTCGGCGATCCTCTCCGCCGTCAGACGGCACTCGTCAACCATCTTCCTGTCGAGGTCAAGCTTCGATTTCAAGGGCCCACTCCATATACGGCCGTAATACTCAACTAATATTAGTGGTTAACTAACCGTAGAGGTCTTTGAAGACCTCCATAAGCACGGGCGACTCCCTGAGGACCTCCAGCGCGATCTCGGCGTGGCCGGTCGCGTAGCCGTTTCCGATTATCATCGTGGCGTCCGACCCCACGCCCTCCGCCCCCAGGGCCGCCTTCGTGAAGCTCGTCGCCATGGAGAAAAAATATATCAGCCCGTCCCTCTTGGTGGCGAGGATCGAGCCCATCTCGGTGTTCGGGACATTGACGCAGTTTATCGTGACGTCGGCCATCTTTCCATTGGTCAACCTATCCACCTCCCGCTCCACCTCGAGGGGGTTTGAGGCGTCGACCTTGATCACGTGGTCACAGAGGCCAAGGTCTGTTATCCTCTTTGTGCTCGCATCGCTGTGGCCGGTGCCGATTATCGTGCCGGTAACGCCGGCCCTCTTTTTTGCCTCGAAGGCGACCAGCATCCCGCTCTTTCCGCCGGCGCCGATGATAAAGACGGTGTCACCGGGCTTCACCAACCTCGCCGTCTGGGCGGGCGCCCCGGCCACGTCCAGAACCGCCAGCGCCACCGACGCCGGCATGTCGGAAGGCAACTTTACGAATACCGTCCTCTCGAAGAGGATCGCTCTTCCCGCAACGTCCACCTGGTCCCGGTCTTTCTTTACGCTCACGATCTTGTCAATCTTCAAGGGTGTCAGCGACAGCGACACCAGCGACGCGATCTTGTCCCCAACGGAAATGTCGTAAAGGCCCTTGAGCTTAGGGCCTATCTCGGCTATTGTCCCTATGAACATCCCGCCGGAGCCGGTGACCGGGTTGTGCTGCTTTCCCCTCTCCCTTACCGTCCTCAATATGATTTCGGCGATCTTCGCCTCGTCCCCCTTCGCCTCTTCTTTTATCTGGGTGAACGACGCCGAGTCGACGTTCAGCGTCTTTACGTCGACCAATATCTCGTTGTCGTATATCTCCATGTCGTTATCGATGACGTCGGCCGCCTGGGGAAGCACCCCCTTCGGCCTTATCACCCTGTGGGCGCCGTATTTGTCGCCGCTCTTGTATTTTTTCATTGCTTCCCGCCGATCCCCAAGGTTTACAATAATACCAGTATATTTATCACCGCCGGGCGATTAATTCAAGGAATTTCGTTGGAAAAAGGGCGCAAAAAAAAGGCCCCTTCCCATCGGGAAGAGACCCCCTTTGTCAATCTCCTGCCGGCCCCCTCTAAACCGCTAACGCCCAACCTTCAGCTACCATCCCCCTGATCCAAGGCAGACCTATGACGCATCGGCGCCCTTTTCGCTCTTCTCGCCCTTGTTCTCCTTCGGCTTTTCCGGCATCTTTTCCGCTTTTATCTCCTTTGACGTATCGGCCTTCGGGGCCTTGTCGTTTCCGTTGTCCCCCTTCATGTTGAATTTATCTTTATCGCCCCCGCCGTTTTTCTTTCCGCCGTAGTCGGTGGCGTACCAGCCGGTGCCCTTAAGAATAAAGGTGGAGTTCGAGATCAGCTTGGTTAGCTTGCCCCCGCATTTTTCGCACTTTTCAAGGGGTGGGTCCGAGACCTTTTGGAGCGCCTCCGTAATCTCGCCGCAGGTGTCGCAGGTATATTCGTATATCGGCATTTAAACCTCCCTTGTGACCAGCATAATTATAGCTATAGAATGAACTATCAAGATTAATATAATTACGATTTTTGGAATTTCAACCGAGATTTGGATATTAAAGGTATAGATTTTATACTTTTTTTCGCGATTTGTCGAGGCTTTTTTGAAATTTTTTTTAGATTTTTTAGGGTTTTACCGATCTGCTTAACCATTTGACAACAGACTTCCGATAAAGTAGAATTATTTTATGGGTATTTGGCCTTTCAAGATATTCAGGAAGTCGGAGGACAAGCCGTCCGAGTTCGAGGTCGTCCGGGAGGGGAAGGTCGAGCTCGTGGTGAGGACGAGCGAGGCGGAATGGCTCCCGAGGGCGCTGGAGCTTTACAGGAAGAAGGCGCCCTTCACGTTCATCGATGACGCCGGGCTGGGCTTCGATGCAAACGACCTGGGGTCGGCCGTGTCGTTGATGCGGGCGGCGAAGAGCAAGGGGGGCGCCACAATAAAGACGATCGTCTCGGTCTTGACCGGCCTGGGGCTTTCCGGGGCGGGGTTGTGGATGGTGGCGGCGGCGATATTCGACCCGGAACCGACATCGAAGCTGGGACTCCTTGTCGCCGGGGGGACGCTGATTACGCTTACCGGCGGGCTGGGGACGTTCCACGCGCTGGGGATAAAGTTCGTCATCACCGGAAAGGACAGCAAGGGGTCTGAGTTCAGGATCGAGCCGAAGGATTGAGGTTCTTGACAAGACGCGATTGCCGCGCTACTTCTTAGACAAGGGGCTTAAGCCCCTTGTCTGGTTCCACGCCTATTTGACTAAGGGAATCCATTATACTGTCATTCCCGACTCGATCGGGAATCCAGATTGACATTAATCCCCACACACGCAAAACGACAAACGCTCCTGGATTCCCGCTTTCGCGGGAATGACATATAATAAAAAACCGTCATTGCGAGGAGCGAAGCCTTTTTCTTAAAAGGCGAGCGACGA
>JAFGIX010000014.1 GCA_016929395.1 Candidatus Zymogenus saltonus | reverse complement strand
ATAACAGGCCAAGAAAGTGTCTTGATTTTAAGACGCCTATAGAAGTATTCTTTAATCAACCTGTTGCACTAAAGAGTTGAACCCGCACATCCATAATCTTGTTTTTGGATAAATATCACCTTGGTTTTTGTCTTAATCGTAACAATATTAAAATAGGAGAAGCGTTATGAGCAATGAAGTAGTCGCCGAAATATTTAAAAAAATAGCCGCGGAGCTCATAGACGAGCTCAAGGAAGAAATCGGGAACATATCGGCCGAGGACAAAAAGGCCATTATGGAATTCCTGAGAACCGAGGCGAAGAAGAGGTTCGGATTCGATATCCCGAAATTGAGCGACGACGACGATGAGAAGTCGTTTTTAGGCTCCCTCATGTCTTCGGACCTCGTAAAGGGCGTCGCCGGTGACCTGATAGATATCCCCGATGAGGAGAAGGACGACCTCAAGGACATCATCAGGAAGCAGATTCTGAAGAGGGCGCTGAAATAGTAAGGTTGTAAGACTGTCCCCCGAAAAATCGTTAGTAACCGGATATTCTGATGGGAGAAGAAAATAGTCGCGGCGATCGTATGGGCATACCCGAAAGACGCTACGATATCGACTGGATAAGGGTCCTCGCGGTTTACCTCCTCATACCGTTCCACACGGCCGTTGCATTTTCTCACCATGGGATATCGTATATCAAAAACGATCAAACAGCCCTATTTTTAAGTACCTTCGTCGGTTTTGTGCACCAGTGGCACATGCCGCTTCTCTTTCTTGTGTCGGGGGCGGCTTCCTGGTATTCGCTGAAATCGAGGGGCGGGGGGCGGTACCTGGTCGACCGGGTCAAACGCCTCCTTGTTCCCCTCGTCTTCGGAACCCTCGTAATTGTCCCGCCGATGATCTACTTTCAGAGGCTTCAGGAGGGGAGGTTTTCGGGGTCGCTCCTCGGATTCTACCCGACTTTCTTCAACGGCGTCTACCCTGAGGGCAATTTCAGCTGGGGACACCTCTGGTTTCTGGCCTATCTCTTCACATTCTCCCTCATTGCCCTGTCCCTTTTTCTGTATCTCAGGGGGGATCGGGGGAAAAACTACCTCGACAGGGTGGCCGGTTTTTGCGAGAGGCGATGGGGGATATTCATCTTTGCGGTTCCCTTTATTCTTGTCGAGGTATTTTTGCGCGCCTGGTGGCCCGGCTTCCAGAACCTCGTAAACGATTGGGCCAATTTCATGTTATACATAACGGCCTTTATCTACGGCTACATATTGGCCTCGGACGAGCGCTTTGCCAAGTCGATAGACCGTTATAAGGTCGCAGCCCTCTTCATGGGAGTAGTGACCCAGATAATAGTTTTGACCATCTATTCCATGAATATCCCATGGACTATGGACGACGCGGGTCTGTGGGTTTTCTTCATGGCCGTAAAGGGTTTGAACTGCTGGCTCTGGCTGATGGCCATCCTTGGTCTCGGGCACAGGTTCTTGAGCTTCACAAATAAATACTTGAGTTATTTCAACGAGTCGGCGCTGCCGGTCTATATCATCCACATGCTGGTGGTCGTCGCCTTCGGCTACTTCGTGGTGAAGACGGGTTTGGGTGTGACAACAAAATATTTAATCATCACAGGAGTGTCTCTAATTCTGACGACGCTCCTTTACGACATATGCGTAAAGAGGACAAGGATGACCCGCTTCCTATTCGGGATGAGGCCGATAAAGGGGGCCGAGTCTTAAACGATATTTACGACAAGGGGTCATGCTGCCGCCCCGCCCAGCCATAGTGTTCAATGGCTTCCTAACGGCTCGCTAATAACTTAACGGCGTTTTAAAACGTCAATTCAATGTCCGTCTGCGGGAGATCATTAGGAAGTCTTTATCCGAAACTCCGATGGGCGGTGTAAATATCAACGGCCCCTTAGATGAACCGGAGGCCCCCCAATCGCCACGAGATGACAACGTACCGTTCTTAATCAGGCCCCGAAAAGTCACGGAGGCTCACGTTGATGTTCCCGGCTCGGCCTAGTTCTTCTCCTTTACGCCGAGCTCCTCCATGAACTCCTTTGCCGTGCCCTTTGTCTCCACCGCCGCCATCGCCCAGTCCTGGATGTTGTTGTAGACGGTTGGGGAGGGCTCCCTCCTTACCATCGCCAGGGCCTCCACCGGGCATTCGGAGACGCAGAGCCCGCAGCCGATGCATTTATCCGGGTCTATTTCAGCAGAATCATTTATAGATATAGCCTTCATGGGGCATCTATCCTCGCAGGCGCCGCAGGCGGTGCATTTGTCCGAATCCACGCTCGCGACGAAGGCCCCCACAGGGCGAAGGTCGTAGCGGCCGTGCTTGGTAGCCACGGTGAGCTGCCCGCAGCAGCAGGGGCAGCAGTTGCAGAGCATCGAGACGTTCTCGTTGTTGTTGTCCACGCAGGAGATGAGGCCGGCCTCATGGGCCCTTTTCAGGATCGCCTTTGCCTCCTCCTTTTCGATGAGCCGGGCCATCCCCCTCTCCGCAAGAAACTTCGCCCCGTAGCCGAGTCCCATGCAGACGTCCTTCGGGGAGTCGCAGTTGTTCACGACCGTCCTGCAGGCGCACTCCCCCACGCAGATATATTTAGCCTCGTCTATGTACTTGTAGACGAGTTCAGTGGGGAGGACATCCTTTTTCGAGGTTATCTCCTCCTCTACCGCGAGTATCCTCCCCATCGGGATGGGGAAGGTTGTTTTGGCGTCTTCGTAGTCCCACCCCTCGTCGTGGTACTTCTTCCAGAGGGATTTCAGCCTGTGGTAGTCGATGTCGAGGCTCCCCTTCATGATGGGGAACTCGAAGATGCCCGGAACCACGCCGAAGAGCATGAACATCGGCGTCCCCTTGTATTCGAAGGCGTAGACTATACCCTTGTCCGCCATCCCGTTCAGGCGCTCTTTTGCCTGCTCGATGTCCATTGACGATCCCTTCGCTATATCCTCCAGCGTGGCGGGCATGAATGGGATAGATAGGGCGAGATCGGCCTCATCCGGCGTGAATATGATGGAAAGTATCTCCAGAAAGTCTTCGCCCTTCGGCGCACCCACCGGAGTGACCGAGAGCTTGTCCCTCAGCTTCTCGTAAACGCTTATATTATCCATCTTGCTCCTTTTTATTCATCGATTGAATCTTATTTATAGAAAAACACTAATATTTATCCACAATATCGGTTGACGTGTCAAGGCAAAAACGGATTTTCGTATCCGTTTTTCAATTTATCTCGCATTCGGGATAAAGATACTTGAACCTCGGCCAAATCTCTGATAAAAGTACGGGCTGTAAACTTTATCTTTAAATCAACGGGGAGCGGTATGGTAAAAGGAGATGATAAAAAGAGGGCGGGCGTCGTCCTGATTGTAGGATTTTTAGGGGCGGGGAAGACCACGCTCTTAAGACATCTGCTGTCATGCGAAAGGGATATGTCCGACACGGTCGTCATCGTCAACGAGTTCGGCGAAGTGGGGATAGACGGCTCCCTCCTCGAGGGAGTGGGGGAGGTCGTGGAGCTTACCAGCGGTTGCATCTGCTGCACTCTGGCCCTTGGGATAAGAAAAACCTTGAGGGATGTCATCGACAATTTTTCTCCTAAGTGGATATTCATCGAGGCCTCCGGCGTCGCTGATCCGAAAAACATTATCCCGATAGTGGGGGAGTTCATCGACGGTGGGGATGTGGATTCCCTTAAGATTGTCACGGTGGTGGAGGCTGACCTTTGGAGTGCCAGGGACATTTTGGGGGCGCTCTTTTTCAACCAGCTCAAGAGCGCCGACCTCGTGGTCTTAAACAAGGTCGACCTGATCGATGAGGACCGGCTTGAAAAGGCGGTGAAGGAGATAAGGGAGGCGTCCGGTGGTTCGCCGGTGGTTCCGGCGGTTCGGGCCAGGGTCGACCTTGAAGTCATCAAGGAGGGGGTAAAGGGGGGGAAGGGCTTAACGCAGCACAAGGGGTATGAAGAAGGGACGAAGGCCCAGGACTTTATCTCCTTCTCCTTTGTGGAGTCAAGGCCGCTGAACGAGTCCCGCCTCGAGAAGCTCCTTAATTCCCTACCATTCGGGATGTTTCGGATAAAGGGGGCCGTTAGCTTCTCCGACAGGACGGCCTTTTTAAGTTACGTCGGCTGGAAGATGGAGCTGACCGAGATAGAGTTGACAGATATAACCAGTTCGACACACGGCGACGAGAAGATCACCCGGCTCGCATTTGTGGGCTGGGGAGTTGATAAGGATGAAATAATCGGGCGGTTTAAGGCCTGTCTTGATTGAGGCCCAATTGCTTTTAGCCGTCACGTTTTTCCAAAGGTGGATTTGCAAAATCCCTTGCCTTGTCAAACAGCCCGCGTACCGGGAACAACGAAAGCTTGAATTGAGGAGGTGAAGGGGCAGAATCGTCACGTTGTCGACCTTGATCTTCCAGAATCCGGCCAATTAAGTGCGGCGTATTTCAGCCGTTGACTTTTTTTAAAAGCCACGCCATATTTTCCCCAAGGTCTTTCATGTATTGTATCCCGTCGATGTCGTTTTCCACCTCCCCCTCGGTAAATCCGAAGCCGACGTTCCAGGCGCTCGATCCGACGACTATCATATTGCTTATCAGAAAAAAGAGGTTTATCGTTGCCAGAGCGTGGATTGCGCCGGTGCGTCTCGTGGCGACGATTCCCGCTCCCACCTTTCTCTTGAACATGGCGTCATTTGCCATCGCCACCATTCCCGATCTGTCTATCAACGCCTTCATCTCTGCGGTAACGTCCGAAAAATAGGTGGGGGAGCCGAGGATAATCCCATCGGCCTCGGCCATCTTGGCGACGCACTCGTTCAGGAAATCGTTTTTTACGGCGCACTTCCCGTCTTTGTTGGCAAAGCACTTCAGACACGCCATGCACCCCCCCATCTTTTTTCCCCGAAGCTCGATAAGCTCCGTCTCTATCCCCTCGTCTTCGAGGACTTTAAAGACGTGCTTGATAAGGGCATTGGTGTTTCCATCTTTTCTGGGGCTTCCGTTTACGGCCACAACTTTCATCGCTAATCCTTTCTCTTGACAGCAGTTTTTTCATCGTCCACCCTTATCTTCCTGAACTCCCTGACGGCCAGAAGGGAGATGAAATTTATAACGTATGGGAAGAACCTCTGAATCCGCCAGAGGACTTTGGCGTGGGGCGTGATCACAATGATCGGCTTGTTCTTTTTAACCCCTTTCAATATGTCCCTTGCGGCCTTGTCGACGTTCATCCTTTTAATCCTGACCTGGGCCAGCGCCTCCTTTCGGTCCGCCTTCAGCATCTCGCTCTTGTAGAGGATATTGGTCTCGATTACGCCGGGGCAGACGGCGCTCACCTTTACGCCGAGGTCGCGCGCCTCGGCCCTGAGAGAGGTGGATAATCCAACTACAGCGTGCTTCGTGACGGCATAAGGGGTGTTGATGGGGGTCGGGGCGAGGCCCGCAAGGGATGCGGTGTTGACGATGTGACCGAAACCCTGATCGATCATTATCCGATAGGCGGCAAGCGTGCCGTGTATGACTCCCCAGAGGTTGACGTCGATGATCTTCTTCCAGTGGTCGGGCTTGAGGTCACGCACCTCCCCCCCGACGCCGATTCCGGCGTTGTTGAAGATGTAGTCTATCCTTCCATGTTCTCTTGCGGTCTTTTTTATCAGGGCCTCGACCGCCTTTCCGTCGGTAACGTCGAGGATTACGGCTTCGGCCGTTCCCCCTTCCTTTTTAATCGATGAGGCGGTATCCCTTGCGCCCTCGCCGTCCTTGTCTACGCAGACAACGTTTGCTCCCGACCTCCCAAGCTCAAGGGAGACCGCCTTTCCGATGCCGGAGGCGGCGCCGGTGACGACGGCGACCTTATTTTCAAAAAGGCCTTTATAATGTTCCACGATTGACTCCCTTTAAAAGATATGGGATTTATCTGAAACAGGAATAAATCCCCGGCGGTGGATTGAAATTGATCAATTCAAAAAAGCATTGAATCGGCCGGCGATCCTTAATTACCAACGTTTGAGTCTGCCGGCAAAGCCGATACAATCTAAGGCGGTCAGCTCCGGCCCACAAAACTCCTCACCAGAATGATTATCCCGATAGAAATCAAGAGAAACGGCCACAATAAGCCGAAAAGCTCTCCCAACCCTATCGAGAGGAGGATGAATCCGATCACAAAAGTGGTTATCACCCGCCTGCGGAAGGCGGGAACGAGCGCCCGAACAACCGCCTGAATGAGCACGATTATACCTGCCCCGGCAAAGAAGACAAACCAGCCGTCCCACCAGTAAAAGTTGGCGACGTAATCGGTGCTCTCCGCCAGAAGAACCAGACCCGCCCAAATAAAGATCGCCGCCCAGCCGACCGCGTGAAGCCTGTCGCTTTGCCGCCACCGTTTCCCCCAGTCTTCTTTTACCCACCACTGACTCCTCATCTTTCCCCTCACTTCACCGTTCTCGTTTTGTCCCTCCCCGTTCATGATTTGACTCCCTTATTAAAACATTGAGCATCTTTATCGATATTCAAACGACCTATCTATAATTGTATAATGAATTTCCTTGAATGCAAGGAAATTTGTGAGGCCCGCCGCCGCGCCTAAAAGACAGTTGGATTACGGCAAAAAACGCCCCGTTTTGGTTGCGGGGCGATTACCGTTACTAAAATGAGAATATCGGCCTAATGCCCGGCGAGCTTCATGCACAGCTTAAAGGCCTTACTTTTCATCTCCTCCCTATTTGGAATGGATGTCTTCTCCTCCGATCCGCCCACGTTGAGGACGTAGTCGGCCTTGAAGCCGGCGAGCCTCAGGACGAGTCTCAGCATCTTGTAGAAATTGCGGTAGACGCCCATGACCCGGTTCAGAGGGAAGGGGGCGATCATGCTGGTGATGTACATCCCCGGCTTTGTCGGCTTGAGCTTGTAGACGGGGATTCCCACCATGCCGCCGTCAAGCGACTTGTCGTAGGCGAGGGGCGACATCCGGTGCATGAACTTCACCATGTGGGCGTTCATGTTCCCACAGTAGACCAGGCAGGCTACGATCAGTCCGTCGGCGAAGACGACCTTTTTGAGGAGCCCCCTCATGTCGTCCTTCTGGACGCACCTTCCAAACGTCTCCTCGTTGTATTTCGAGAACTTCAAGCAGCCGAGGCACGCCTTGATATCCTTTTCCATCAAGAAGATGTGATCCGTTTTGGTCCCCGCCTCCCTGCACCCCTTCAGGACCTCTTCGACCATACGGTTGGTGTTTCCCTTTCTCCTGTAGCTGCTGTTCAGGGACACGATCCTGCTCTTTTCTTTCATCTAATATCTTCTCTCATCTCCTTCTCTCATTTCATATCTCCTCGTCGGAGAGAATAACAATCGACTCCCTCGTAAAAAGGGCCGCGGTGACACCCATCCCCTCGACCCTTTTCCCCTTGAGGTAGACCTCCCGTACGCCGCAGGAGGGGCTTCTCTCCTTGAGTATTGCGTGGGTGATTCCCCTCTCCCTTATCGCGCTAAGCGATCTCTCCGCCCCCTTGATGAACTCTCTTGTCCTCTCCTTTTTGTCGGCGTCGATGATCTTCGCACTGCCTAAGAGGACGTCCTCTCCCGTCCCCCCGATGAAGGAGGACGGCGCCCTCGGCGTGGTAAGCCCTCCCAGCTCCTCGGGGCACATGGCGATGTACTCCTTGTCGGAGAGAAACTCGGTAACCCTTTTGGAGTAGGAGTTGTTGCCGTCGTATCGGCAGTTTTCTCCAACGAGGCAGGCGCTTACGAAATACATCTCGTTTGCTGCTTTTGGAATGTGCCTTATCCTATCATTATGTATGTAACTCCCTCGGAAAGCGGGGAACCGGAAACATACTGACATTCCCTTGGGAAATGGAAACCGATGGTCTGCTCTTTGCGCCGGGTGTTACCGACAAGCTCCTACTTGTCAGTGGAACACTAAGCCACCCCTTAAGCTGCAAAAACAGTACGGGCGAATCCCACAGGGGCACGTTATTAATCAAAGATCGACGCCGGGGGATTTATCTCGGCGAAGTCGTTAATATCGCCGAGGTCCTTAATGACCACCTTCCTGCCGACAATCTTAACCGCCCCTTTAGCGATGTACTGAATCGCCTGGGGGTAGATCTTGTGCTCCTGGGCCAATATCCTTTTCTTCAGCGTCTCCACGGTGTCGTCCTGTTTCAGGGGCACGACCGCCTGAATTATAATGGGGCCGGTGTCCACGTCCGCGTCCACAAAGTGGACAGTGCAGCCGGTGAACTTGACACCGTAGTCGAAGGCGTCCTGCTGACCCTGGGTCCCGGCGAACGATGGGAGGAGGGCGGGGTGGATGTTGATGATCCTGTTCGGGAATCTCGCGAGAAAGTTGTTGGTGAGGACGCGCATAAAGCCGGCGAGACAGATCAGGTCTATCTCGTAGTCGCTTATCGATTTTAAAACCGTATCCTCAAATTCCTTTCGGGAGGCGTAATCCCTGTGATTTACCACGATCGCCGGGATGTTGTGTTTTTTGGCCCGCTCGATCCCGTAGGCGTCCGGCTCGTTGGAGAGGACAAGCACGACCTCGGCGTTCACCCTCCCGCTCTCGCAGTTGTCGATGATCGACTGGAGGTTTGTCCCGCTTCCGGAGATAAATACGGCTATTTTCAACATATACCCTCCTTGGTTCCCACATCCGTTTCGGCGCTTGACAGGCCAGTCTGAAAAAACACCCTTAGCCGATCATTTCACGATTATAGAGGCGTTGGCGTCAAAGGGATTCATCCTTTTCGCCAGGGAGAATAAATAGGGGTAATTGTCATGAAGGTGCTTCATATAGAGCACCCATTCCTTGATGACCGATCTGTAAGCCCTCTTGATGTCGAGGGTGAGGTGCGCAAAGTCGCTCTCGGGGAGGCTTACAAAATCCTCCCTGAAGTATAGCTCCTCCTGGAGATGCGTGACTGCCCAGAGGAGATCGGTGAAAGAGTCGTGCTCCAGGAGGTTCGGGTTTTCCAGGAGCCGCAGGAGAAAAACCCTCCGCTCGAAGAGAAACGACCTGAGGTTTTCAAGGTTGTAGTCCCTGCTCTCGATCTCGGGCTCGTATGAGTCCACGAGCTTGCTTAAGAGGGAGACCTCGCTGTTAGACCAATGGTTGGTCTCGAGTATCTTGCCCCTTATGGCGCCGATATTTTTATCCGCATCCGAGAAGGCCTTTACCAGCTCTTCCCCTATCTCGCTGAAAAAGGCCCCGATGACAATGTTCAGCTTCGTCATCAGCTTGCGCTTCTCCCTGACCTGAAGGAGCCTGTGAATTATGAGCGTCACGATTAGGACCTCGATGGGCATAATGGCGATATCGCCTATCATGTAGATGCCGATATGGTGAAGATCGTGAAAGATGAGATAGTGTATCAGGTACATGATGACCGAGCTTAAAATCAGCGATACGACAAGCGTAATCTCGAACCTGTACTTCTTTATTTTCATCGTGCTTCCTTTAGAATCTCCGTCAAAACCGCCTTCAAGCTGTTATATAAATCCTTCAATAAAAATCCTTCAATGAAAATCTCTATAGACCATTTGTGAACTCTTTTTAAGGAACCGCAGGCCGACCCCGGCTATCTGAAGAGAACCCTCCCGCCCTCCTTGGCTTCGCCCTTTTTCCTCTCTATCCCGCCGATGACAGAGGGTGACTCGCCACTTTTTTTCAGGATGGAGACCGCCTTATCCACCTCATCGGACGGAACGATTAGGGCAAGCCCTATGCCGTTGTTGAAGGTTCTCATCATCTCCAGCTCTTCGATCTTCCCCGCCTCCTTGATAAACCGGAATATCGGGGGGACATCCCAGCTCTTCGTGTCGATAACGGCGGATAGTCCCTCCGGCAGGAGCCTCTCGATGTTGTCCACGAGGCCGCCTCCGGTGATGTGGGAGATAGCGTGGATTTTTACCTCCCCCAAAAAAAGGGACTTTGCCATCTTCACGTAGATTCGCGTGGGGGTCAGGAGCTCCTCCCCGATGCTCTTTTTCAGTTCTTCCACATGGTTGTCAAGCTTCATCTTCAGCGTGTCGAACACGATCTTTCTCACCAGGGAAAACCCGTTGCTGTGGAGGCCTGAGGAGGTAACGCCGACAATCGCATCACCCGCCTCGATCTTGGAGCCGTCTATGACCGAATCCCTCTCCGCCAGACCCACCGAGAATCCGCACAGGTCGTATTTCCCCTCCGGGTAGAACCCGGGCATCTCGGCCGTCTCCCCGCCTATCAGGGCGCACTCGGCGTCTATGCACCCCTTGGCGATTCCGGAGATGACATCCGCAAGCACTCCATCGTCGATGGAGCCGGTGGCTATGTAGTCGAGGAAGAAGATTGGGAGGGCGCCGGTGACAATGATGTCGTTTGCCACCATCGCGACGAGGTCTATCCCCACTGTTCTGTGTATCCCCATCATCTGGGCGATAATAAGCTTCGTCCCCACGCCGTCGGTGGAAGAGACGAGGACCGGGTCTTTCATGCCGGCGATGTCGGGGCGAAAGAATCCCCCGAACCCACCTATCTCCCCCATAACCCCCTCCGTCCTTGTCGAATCGATGTCTTCCTTGATCTTCTTGACGAAGAGGTTCGCCTTGTTTATGTCAACGCCCGAGTCTTTGTAAGTGATTCCCATCTCTCATCCCCGTTTCTAATGGATAGTTGAAAATTACCAGAAGTTCGCGCTCATGTCAATATCGTTCTCAATATATAATTCAATATATGGTTGCCTCGTGAGCCTCTTTCTGATAAAATCTTAAACCTGTTACGGATTTTCACTTTTACGAATTGTCAATATTGGAATAGGGCTGGTATATGAAGACGATCGATATGAGAAGCGATACGATAACTAAGCCGACCGAGGGGATGAGAAAGGCCATCTACGAGGCGGAGGTGGGAGACGACGTATTCGGAGAGGACCCCACGGTAAACAGGCTTCAGGAGGTGGTCGCCGAGATGCTCGGAAAGGAGAGGGCGCTCTACGTCTGCTCGGGCACCATGGGAAACCTCCTCTCCGTTAAAGCGAACACCAATCCCGGAGACGAGGTCATCCTCGACTCCCAGAGCCACATCTTCTACTACGAGGCGGCCGGGGCCGCAGCCATATGCGGGGTGCAGCTGAACCTCGTGGACGGGAATAGGGGCGCCATAACGAGGGAGCAGGTCGAGGCGAAGATCAGGCAGAGGGGAAATCCACACTTCCCGATAACCTCCCTCGTCTGTATCGAGAACACCCACAACAGGTGGAGCGGCGCTGTAATCCCCATCGACGAGATAAGGAGGATAAGGGAGCTCGCCGACGAGAAGGGCATTAGGATGCACATGGACGGCGCGAGGCTCCTGAACGCCCAGGTGGCCTCCGGGATCCCTGCAAAGGAGTATTCAAAATACTTCGACACCGTGACTGTCTGTTTTTCCAAGGGGCTGGGGGCGCCGATGGGCTCGATTATAGCGGGGGACACAGAGACGATGGATCGGGTCCACAGGGCGAGGAAGATGGTCGGGGGAGGGCAGAGGCAGGTGGGGATCGCCGCGGCGGCTGCCCTCTATGCCCTCGAAAACAACGTGGATCGCCTGAAGGACGACCACGACAACGCCAAGCGGATGGCCGTAGCCCTCTCCGATATGCCGGGGGTGAATATCGATCCGGACGAGGTCGAGACGAACATCGTCTACTTCGACGTGACTCAATCCCCCATGAAAGCGATCGAAGTGGTCATCGAGATGTCAAAGCTGGGCGTCCTGATGCTCCCCCTGGACGAAAACAGGGTCAGGGCGGTCACCCACCTCGGAATAGACAACGGGGATATCGATATGGCGATAGAGGCCTTCTCCGAGGTCTTCAAGTAGTGGCCATGATCTCCATCAACGACACCACCGAATACCACCTTAGCGACGCCGCGAGCCTCGGCTGGGAGCAGACAATAAGCGAGTGCCTCAAGGATACAGATTCGCCCTATATGCTGGCGCTTAAAACAAAGCGGATGTACGGCGATACGATCTCCGATCTTTTCAAGGCAAACAATCTCATAAGGTCCGGAGACCGCATCCTGGAGGTGGGGGGCGGCTACGGCAGGCTCGCCGAGAGGTTGCTAACGAACTTCCCAGATATCTCCATCACAATGGCCGACGTAAGCCCCGTCTTTCTGAACAGGCAGAGGGAGCTTCTGCAAAGGTTCGGGGGGAGGGTAGATTTCGTTAACTCAGACGCATTCGAGTTTCTTGGAAGTGCCGGGGATTTCGACCTGATTATCGCAAACGAAATCCTGGGCGACCTACCGGCCGTCGTCGATATTAGGAAGTCCGATCTTATTGAGTTAGCCAAGCCGGGGAGAGCGCCAGACGGGGTCGATGAGAGCGGTGCGGAATGTCTCTCCAGGGCGCTTGACTATATCAACGACCTCGGGATCGACATCGACTCAGCCCCGGACACCATCAACCTTAACACAGGGGCGTTGAGGTTCATCTCTGCGGCGATGGAGAGGGCGCCGGCCCTCTGGGTCTCCGAGCACTCCTCCGACTTCGAGATACCTAAGTCCATGTCGGAGATGTTTCGGGATGACCGCGCCGACAGGTGGCCCAAGAAGATAATCCTATTCAATCACAACGAGGTGTCGGTATCTTTCGACCATATGAAAAGGGGCGTCGACGGGCTGGGATACAAGCACGACGGGGGGAGCCTGATGGAGCTTCTGGGCGTTCGCGACGATAATGAGATCCGCTACATCCTCCTCTCCGGATCGATCGTGAGCGAGACCCACGAGATAATCGGGGAGTTCTTAAACCATGTAAAGGAGTACCAATGGCTACTGGTAAAGAGGTGATCCCGAGGCCGGCGGCGACGGTGGTGCTGGTTCGCAGCCTTAACGGGGAGAGGGAGGTCTTCCTGACAAAAAGGCCCGACACAATGGATTTCCTCGGGGGTTTTTACGTCTTCCCAGGGGGAAGGGTGGACGGGGTGGACAGAAGCCGTGAGGCGCGGGAGAGGGTTATCGGGTTTGAAGAGAGAGACTTCACCCCGCAGGTCAAATACGAGGAGGTGGGGGAGATTTTAGATGCCGGGGATTCGGTAAGCCCGGTCGACTTTTACACCGCCGGGATAAGGGAGCTCTTCGAGGAGTCCGGGGTGCTCCTCTTATGTGACGGCAAGGGGGAGATCGTCTCGGGCGACGTATACGAGGAGATGAGAAAATCGTCTATCGACTTAAGCTCGGAGCACTTTTTGGAGCAGGTAGTCGATAGGGGCTTCTATTACGCCGCCTTCAGCCTGAGCTTTCTCCAGCTCTTCATTACGCCACCCCTCGCACATCAGCGCTTCTACACGATCTTTTTTACGGCAATCCTGCCCGAGGGGCAGAGGGCGGGGATAGAGACGGGAGAGGTTTCGGAGTCTTTCTGGATATCGCCCAAGAAGGCCCTCGAAAGGGGAGAGTCGGGGGAGTTCCCGATGATATACCCCACGATGCTGGCGTTGATATCCGTCTTGGATGTTTAGTTCGAGAGTTTTTTCTTTATTGATTATTGGATAGCGGACAATTCATCTTGACAAAAAAAACCTTCCATGCTATTTAAAAATCGGTCGGGCGGGGTCGCCCTAATAAATTGACAAGAAGGTTGGGTGGCCAAAGGGGGGGAGGGATGGGTGGGGGTCGGTTTTTGACTGTTTTGGATAATCGACAAGAAATTGAGCGAAAGATATTGGGATGATTAAGCTTTAAGGAGAAGCGAGGTAGTTGTAGATGATTATAGTAGCAGAGAGGATTAACGCGACAAGAAAGAGTATCCGCCAAGCCCTCGAGAACAAGGACGAGGCACTGATCGCGAAGGAAGCAAAGGACCAGTTCGAGGCGGGCGCCGACTTCATCGATTTGAACGCCGGAGCGAACCTGGAGACGGAAGTTCAGGACCTCCATTGGATGGTGGATATTGTGGAGAGCGTCGTGGAGGACGCAAGGATATCCCTTGACAGCTCCAGCAGCGAGGTGATCCTGAAGAGTGTAAACAAGGTTAAAAACACTCCTATGATCAACTCCGTATCCCTGGAGTCGAAGAAGTTCGAGGAGATGAGGCCGGCCATAGAAGCCAGGGAGTCCGATATAATCGCGTTGAGCCTCGACGACAGGGGCCTTCCGAAAAACTCCGCTCAGGCCTTTGACAACGCCGAGCGAATCGTCGAGGCGCTGGAGAAGCTCGGCGTCAAGAGGGAGAGGATATTCGTCGATCCGCTGCTCGAGGCGATAAGCGTCGACAACAACAACGGCCTCAAGGCCCTGGACACCATAAGAAAGATCCATGAGAATATCGAGGGTGTCAACATCATCTGCGGGCTGTCCAACATCTCCTACGGTCTGCCGGAGAGGTATCTCGTTAACAGGACCTTCCTCGCCGTCGCCATAAGTCACGGCCTCAACGCCGCCATAGCAGACCCCCTCGACCAAAGGCTGATGACCACGGCCGTCGTTGCGGAGATGCTCGTCGGCAAGGACAGACACTCGAGAAAATACCTGACAAAGTTCCGCAATAAGGAGATTTTTGTTTAGACAGATAAAAAGATCGGAAGTCGTTTTTTTTACACAACAAAATCCGTCATGTGGTAAAATCGCCTGACCGTAAAGTATGGATTATTTAGAAATAGTGGATTAAGTTTAAAGGAGTAAATAAATTATGTCAGAATCCTTACGGAAGATAAAAGAGGCCATTGTGGAGCTGGATTTGGATTCGATAAAGGATCTGGTAAAGGCTGGCCTTGAAGACGGCCTCGAACCATGGGAGATCATAAAGAACGGGATGGGCGAAGGGATGGAGGAGGTCGGCAAGAGGTTCGACGAGGGGGAATATTACCTGGCCGACCTAATCCTGTCGGGGGAGGTGATGAAGGAGGGGATGACGGTTTTGGAGGACAAGGTAGATTCCGGGGCGATGGGACAAAAGGGAACGGTCGTGATCGCCACCGTAAAAGGAGACATTCACGATATAGGAAAGAACATCGTGGCGATGCTGCTGTCCGCCGCCGATTTCAAGGTAATAGATATAGGCGTGGATGTCAACGAGGCCGATATCGTAAAGGCCGTCAAGGAGAACAACGCGGACGCCCTGGGCCTCTCGGTCCTCCTCACGACCATGATAGGAGGAATAAGAGACACCGTGGACGCACTGAAGGAGGCGGGATTGAGGGACAAGGTGAAGATAGCCATCGGGGGTGCGTGTACCTCCGACAAGCTCGCAAAGGAGATGGAGGTCGACGCCTACGGAGAGGACGCTGTCAAGTCCGTCAAGATATTCGAGCAGTTGATAGCCTCATAAGGGGTTGGAGTGGTGGGGGTTTGTAAGGTTTTATTAGGGAAAGGGTGAATGGATGACTGTATGATTGGGAGGAGGAGCGGACGAGGAATAAGTGGGTGGAAAGTGTGATAGGATATTACTTAGTGTGGCCGGGTGCTTCGATCCCGCTGGGGGAAGGAGGATCGGGAGGGGGGATCGGGGGGGATCGGGAAGTGGGATCAGGAGGTGGAGGCTCGGTGGGGAAGGTTGGGGTGTTGAACGTATGAGGAGAGAAGGGGTGAGGTAGGGATATTTTTGGTGGGACGGCGGCCTTTTTGTGAGGAGTGGGAGATCGGCGGGGCCGGGCCTTTGGGTCTCAAGCAGGTCGAAGGTTTTCCGGGACTGCATATTAAAAATCGGGGTGGATGGGATAAGGTGTCGGCGGTAATTATATTGGACAGGTGAAAGGGCGGAACGGCGTTGAGGCCGTCTCAGACGGCCCGGTTTTTTCTGTATAAAAAATAGGCTGACCGCCTTCGGGGACGATACTTTTAAAGTTGGGGGAAATTGTCACTTATATCTTTTGGATATAAGGGCGGTTTCCCTTTTTTAAATCTTTTGCCGGAAGGGCCACGTAAAAAAAGCTTGGGTAAAAGTTGAGGGGGGGGTCGGAGGGGGGCGGGGCGTCAGTTCCTTAAGACGTCGATTACGACCCGATCAGGATTTTTGAGGCTGAAGACGTTGTACTCGGCAGCAATGTCCAGATCGAGAACCACGCGGACGATCTTCTCCCTGTTTTGCGACCAGCGAATCCTTTCCACGAGGCCGTCGCCGATGGTGATCGGGGAATCGAGCCCGGGCGATAGCCTCGTGTCGAAAAGGTCGATATATATCCGCGGTCCGACCCCCACATCGTTATCCTCTGGTAGGGAGGCCCCCTTGTATGTAATGCCCGAATCGGTGTCCACAACGATCCTTGTGTGATCGGTGTCGGAGAAGAAGCGGATCGTCATGACCTCAGCGATGGGTTGGGGCTGGGGCAGCGCCTGGGGGGGAGGCGGGAGGTCCGCCGTGGATCTGTTCGGCCGGCTTTCGTGCGGCGCCCCGCTTGCCGTCTCGGTTTTGACTGGTGGATTTTCGTCGACTACGACCTCCTTTCTCTCATTCGGGGGCTCGGCCGACGCCAGCTTTACATTTTCATTGGATTCCCACCCGGTGGGGAGCGAGGGGTCGTTTTCGGCGACGAAATCACCGCCGGTGCCGCTGTCTATTACGGAACTCTCCTCTATAGCTGAATCCTCGTCCCCTGAGGTTTCAGGCAACTCGACCTTTGCCACATCCATCTTGGGAGGCTCCTCTTTATCGGGAGGCGCTTGGTGCTTTACCGTCTTTGTCTTTACAGGCTCCTCGATCTTCGGAGGGGGTGTCTCCACCTTGGCTACCTCCGTCTTGTCCGGTTTTTGGGGAGGCGTAGAATCCTCCTTCTTGGCAAGGTATTTATTGACTCTCTTTTTCGGCTTCTCCTCTTTATCGTCCTTTGCCAGGGCCTTGTCCCGCCCGGGAAAACCATTCGGATCTGGCTTTACGGTGCTGACCCTGATGAGGTTGTTTTTCTCCTTCTGCTCTTTTATCTCGTTGATATTCTTTTGGGCGTCCGCACAGAGGGGGTGTTTTGGGTACTCCCTCAAAAACCGCTTGAAGGTCTTTTCCGATTTGTAGAGCTCTCCCAGGGTTATCGAGTAGTTGAACATCTCCCTGTATATAACCCCCTCGGTGAAGAGGGCCTTGGCCCCTTCCTCGGTGTCGGGATAATTCCGGACAACGGATTCAAATTGCTTAATAACGTCAAGCCAGAGCGATTTGTAGGATTTCCTCTTTTCCGATTTCTGAAGGTCCTCGTAACTCTTTTGGGCGTAGGCCAGCTTATCCTTTGCGGCGTCGGCCCCGGCCCCTGAGACAAATACAAAAAGGAGGGAGAAAAAGGAACAGAATACGAAGAATCGCTTCAGGGAGGATTTCAATTCGCTATTTCTATTTTTATTCCCGACACCCATAATTTTTCTGTCCGGGATGGTAAATTTGGAAGACAATCGAAGTATCTATAATTTAAAACATCTATAGTGCTATAATATCTAAAGTGCCACAATATCTACAATGCTATAATATTACTACTTTTACTGATATTTTGATATAATTATAGATAATTTAGCCATAATTATACGATATTGTTGTAAATCTGTCAAGTTTTTTTTGCGGCACTTGCTTTTATTATGGATATTATGGTATTATTTGATCATGAAGCGACTTATAGTCCTGTTGATATTCTCCATTTTGCTTGTGCCGGAGGCGCGGCCGTATGACGAAAATCGTGATATCATAATGGTTTCCAAGGAGTTCGTCGCCTACGGTCAAAGCTGTACCGATTGTACGATGGTTTTGAAAGGGGTCTTCTATAATACAACCGGAAAGACAAGGTGTTTCGATTTTGAGGTGACTTTTAAAAAGGGGGCCGTCCCCTTTGCAAGCGTAAAATTCAGCGAAAAGGCGCCGCCCTACGGGATTGTTAAGGTAGAGAAGGTCTTTGAGGTCGATTACCTGGGGTGTAAAGAGGGGCATGGATGCGGGGCGGACCGAATGGACCTGGTAATAACCAATGTGGCGATTTGTCCTTAATGATGTTGATGTAAGATACGCGAATTTTTGGAGGTGCGTTTTATGAAGAAGATTGACAAAATAATTGTGCCGATTGATTTTTCGGAGACCTCGGATCTGCTAATGGAGTATGCGGTAACCTTTGTGGAGAAATTCGGAGCAAAGCTGTATATCATACATATAGTCGAGGATTTCAGCAGGTACTCATACATCGCGGTCCCCCATGTCTCCTTGGACAGGGTGATGGAGGAGATCCTTAAGGTCGCCGAAATGGAGCTGAAGGACTATTGCAGTAAAAAATTAGAGGGGAAGACCGATTATGAATTAATCCTCTCAAGGGGGGATGCATATAAGGAGATCTTGAGGTTTTCGGAGGAGAAGGACGCGGACCTGATACTGATTGGGTCCCACGGGCAGTCCGGGCTCGAGAGGGTATTATTCGGGAGCACCGCCGAGAGGGTAATCCGAAACGCCAAGTGCCCAATTATGATGATCAATATTTATCACATGAGTGATGTTGGGTGATATTGAATTACAAGTGGATAATGAAACAGGGTAAAAAATTGTAAGTATTGGAGGAGTAGATAGGAACGACATTTCTTATATTATTCTTTTCTTTGATAATATTAGCCCTCGCCTTTGAGTTCACCTGTGGATTCAACGATTCCGGGGGGATCGTCGCCACGATGGTCTTTACCGGGGCCCTCGAGCCGAGGTGGGCCCTTATCTTGGCCGCTTTTTTCGAGTTCACGGGGGCCATTTTTTTGGGCACTGCGGTTGCAGAGACCTTCACCCAGGGGATAATCAAGGCGGTGGAGCTTGATATAAACGTGGTATGGGCGGCGCTTTTGAGCGCCTTAGGCTGGAACGTCCTTGCCGGTTACCGCGGGGTGCCGTCAAGTTCCACCCACGCAATTATCGGCGGATTAATGGGCGCGGTATTGATTTCCATAGGTTACGAGGCGGTGATTTGGTGGAAGATAATCGAGGTGCTTCTGGTTCTGATATTTTCTCCCATCCTCGGAATAGTCTTCGGTTTTCTTTTGACAAAGATGACGCACAAGCTGTTCGGCTCGTTTTCTCCCAAAACGGTGAGGAGGAACTTTCTCAGGTATCAGATTGCGAGCTCCGCGGCGCTCTCTTTGAGTCACGGCACAAACGACGCCCAGAAGACCATGGGAGTTATCACGCTGGCCCTTATAATTCTCTATCATCAAAACCCCGAAGCGATGAGATTTTTCTACGACGGGGGGAGCGGTTCCTATATTCCCATATGGGTAAAGATAAGCTGTGCCTCGGCGATCTCCCTGGGAGTGCTCACCGGGGGTTTTCGGATAATGAAGACACTGGGGGGCGGAATATATAAGATTCGCTCCGTTCACGGATTTTCGGCCCAGACGTCGTCGGCCGTCATTATATATCTTTCCGCCCTTCTGGGATTCCCCGTCAGCACGACCCAGGTGGTGTCGTCATCGATCGTGGGGGCGGGGACGGCGGAGAGGGCCAACGCCGTCAGGTGGGAGGTGGTAGGAAACATCCTCGCAACGTGGCTCATTACGGTGCCGTCGACCGTGGTAATCGGCGCCGGAATATATTTATTAATAGATACCATATGTGAGCACTTATGAAACTGTTTAAAAGCAAACCGGATTTTTACGGACATCTGTTGAGACAGGCGGAGAACTCCCTTGAGGGGCTAAATGCCCTGAAACACTATGCGGAAGATCAATGCGAAAAATGTGTCAACAGGGTCAAGGGCCTCGAGAAGAAGGGGGACGAGGAGAGGAGGGTCTTGATAGAGGAGCTTAACAACACCTTTGTGACGCCTTTCGACCGCGAGGACATTTTCCAGCTCTCCCGGGCCCTCGATGACGTGATGGACTATGCCAATTCTACGGTCGTGGAGCTGGAGATATATGATCTCAAGGCCAACGATGACGTCAAAAAAATGGTAAACATCTTGATAGGGGCAGGAGAGGAACTGAAGAAATCGATGAAGTATCTCGAGGAGTACCCGAAGATCGCCAACGATCACGCGGTTAAGGCAAAGAAGTACGAAAACAAGATGGAGGCGGCGTATCGTCAGGCGCTTTCCGATCTTTTCAGTGGAACGGACCCAATATTTATGTTGAAGATGAGGGAGATTTACAGACACCTCTCGAACTGTGCAGACAGGGCGGACGAGGCGGCCAATATAGTCCTAGGCATCGTGATGAAGTCCACTTGATTTTTAATTAAGAACTGAGTGGAATCAAATTCCCTTGCGGGGCTTTTTAAAGGGCGTTGAAACGTTAATCTATATCGAGGACTTAAAAGGATGGGAGGAAGCGAATCTTTCTATATCGGCGTGGATGTTGACAAGTGCACCAGGTGCGGCGCCTGCGTGGAGACGTGCCCGGCCCATATCTTCTATATGGAGTCGGAGGAGATTTTAACCCGTTACCGTGACCACTGTATCCTGTGCGGGCACTGTATCTGCGTATGTCCCGTGGATGCGGTTATCCATTCCGGCCTTGAGACATCGGAGTTCGTCGAGATCAAAAAGGGGATGGAGATCGACAGGGACACTCTGTATCAGTTCTTGCGCTCACGGAGGAGCTGCCGCTCCTTTAGGGACAAGGCGGTTCCAAAGGAGGAGCTGGAGACTCTTATCGATACGGCGAGGTTTGCCCCAACCGCCCACAACTGGCAAAATTTCGAGTTCATCGTGGTCAGCGATAAAGAAAGGGTAATGAGGCTGTCTAAGATCACCTCTGAGTTCTACGGTAAAATGGCCGATGCCCTCGAGGGTAATCGGGAAAGCCTTCCCGAATATCTCAAGGGGCTTCTGCATGGGGCGAGGCTCAACTATGAGTTCTCCCGGGCGGGCAAAGACCGCATTTTCCGCGGGGCGCCGGCCGTCATCGTCGTCCACGCCGATCCGACAAATCCCTCGGCCGCGGAAAACTGCCACTACGCCGTGTCATACATCGTTATGATGGCCAAGGGCATGGGCCTTGGCGCCACGATCATCGGATATTTCGTGGGGGCGGCTCCACACTCCCCAGAAATAGTGAAGGAGATAGGAGTCCCGGAGGGAAACCAGGTCTTCGGGTGCGTGGCGGTAGGATACCAGAAGAGTAAATATCTTAAAATGCCGGCTAGAAATCGGGCTAAGGTGGAGTGGCTCTGAAGTCCCGATGAAATCGGGGTGTGAAATTGCTTCTTGACTTTAATCCTTTTTGTATTTGACGAAACTATTAGATATTGTGCCGAATGTTTTCCGAGGAAGAAGGCCTATGAATCTGTAGATGGGGGGATATCATCGGCTTTCATAAATGTGTCAATTGGTGTAATCCCTTATTTTACTTTCAAACAATCTCAACAATATCCCAAAAACGCTTGTCTTTTAAGCGGCTCTTTTGGTAATATAGTAAACCTTTTGTGGCCGAAGTTAGAACGGAACTCAGGAGCCAAAAATGAAAATTATGGACGATCTTTTCGCCTATCCCTGGACTGATATGTTCGAGAACAACTGCAACAGCTATTACATCGGCGGCGACGCCAAGATGTTGATCGACCCCGGGCTGACTCGGTTTTTCCCGGAGCTGTTAAAGAGGCTTTCCAAGGATGGAATTGAGTCGGCGGATATTGAGAATGTATTTCTGACCCATTCCCACCCGGATCACTTCGAGGCGGTCGAGGCCTTTTTGGAGGTGGACGGGGTAAACATCGTGATGAGCCGGGCGGAGGCGGATTTTTTGGAGAATGTGGGCTTGAAGTTCTACCCCGCCTTCGGGCTTGATATCCCCCAATACAGGATAGACCGGTTTATTGAAGACGGGACTGTCAAAATAGGTGGGGTCCAATTCGAGGCTTACATAACCCCGGGGCACTCCCCTGGCTCGGTCTGCCTATACTGGCCGGAGAAGAAGGTCCTTGTCTCCGGCGACCTGATTTTCTACATGAACGTCGGCAGGACGGATTTCCCCGGGGGAAACAGCGCTCTCTTGAAGGAGAGCATCGAGCGGGTCTCGAAGCTCGACGTCGAGTATCTCCTTCCCGGGCATATGCAGGTGGTTGCGGGGAAAGGAGAGATTGAGCGGAACTTCGAGATGGTAAAAAAGTCGGTCTTCCCCTATCTGTGATGCAATTTTAAACTCCAATGATACCTTAAGTCGAATCATTTTGTATTTAGCGTTTATTATAGTGACGATATTTTTTGGCCGATATTCCGATATTATAGAGACAGGTGTTTCTCAAAACGAATTAAGGCCGCATCGATTTTCAACAGCGATCTGAATGTAGATTTCAGGAGATAAGTTAGAGAAGTCGGTTATTAATGATAGTAACTGATAGAGGTTCGTATTAGATTAGATTAGATTAGATTAGATTTAGAGGATCACTTTCATGGAAAATAGAGTTATAGTTGCTTTTCTTAAGTTGTAATAATGATCTTCTGCACTTACCCCAGAGTTCAAGACAAGTTAGCCTTTACAAAAATTTTGATAGAAATCTATTTTTTAAAGTCATTTGGTACAATAGATAAACTCTTTACGTTAGTATATGAAGGATTAAGAAACTCAAATGTCTTTGGATCGGTATGTGGAGTTTTTACAATATTTAATTTTCGATAGTCCGAAACTTCAACTTTGTGAATATGTGGTTTTCCCATTTCATATCCGTTTATCCATATTTTTAAAATATAGTCTCCGGGTGGGACTTCGTAAAAGTAATACATCCCTTTTGAGTCTGTATACACAGGAGAAGAACAATCCTCACCTTTACTATTACATAGTGTTACAGGTATATTCTCGATGGGTTTTGTATTTCCTTCAGTAGTTACATCAATAATCGATCCACGAACTATATCGTTATTGCTATAAGTTGTTTTTGGAGTTTTCTCAATCGATGTTGGGGGTGGATTTGGATTGTATTTTTCTTTTAGTTTTCTTTGGATAATTGGACTACTACTACTATTAATCGTGATAGTTTTACTTATTTCATCAAATTTTACTTCTTCTACGGTTTCGTGTTCATAATCTGTACTTACACCAGGCTTCCTTTTGTCAAGACATATTTCTATGGTTTCATAACCTTCCATCTCTATAGTCAATTTTGTTGGCGATATAACTCCACTTGTTTTTGCCGGTAATGGCACACCTGTAATAATGAAGTTACCAACTTTGCCCGGATCAACTTTTAAAATTTCTGGACTAATGGTATAATTAACCATTGATTCATCGCCATCTTCCTCAAGCTTGACCCAACCTCTAATTTTCCATAAATCATATATCTCGGATTCAGATTTTGTATTTAACAAGTAGGCGACCAACATACCGCTTAGAGAAATGAATAGTAAAAAGTATGCTGCAAATGCTCCCTTTAATTGGAGCGATAGACCCTTAAAAGGCCCCTTTGCGGATGCCTTTGAAGGAAGAAATTTATAAAGTATATACGCAGGGACAATTGGCAAGAGTATGCTCATAAACGAAAAGACGGCTCCGACTATTATTTTTTCCCACATTGGCTCCATTTCTAATACCTCCTTTTATAGTCCTTTTAGTATGCAAGTATTATCTTCTTGTATTAGTTGCCTAAACATAACTGTATCTTCATTCAAATTAAAAAAAGCACCAACGTGGAGAAGGTAGATCCCACCGGCGCCCTTGTTTTATGATGCACTAAGGATAATTGCAAAGTGATGAAGTTCCAAATTACATCATAAAAGATGAAATCCTGGAATTCCTGCCTCTCTGTTTTTTAAAAAATCAACTATATGTGGGGAAATATAGCATGTTGCAGTGTATATGTCAAGTATTATATAACGAATGGCTAATAAATTATATAATAAGAAATCATCCATTATATATAATGACTATATTGTTATAAATAATGCATATAAAGTACATATGTTAATTATTGGCAGGACGACGAACAAAGTCCGAAGACCGACTACACAAATCACTATGTTCACCCATCTATCTGTACCCTTACCCCCGATCAAAACAGCCCGCAGCCAGTGTCACTCCCGCACGATCCTGCTTATCCCACCCCAGCAGCCTATCCATATATCGCCGTTACCGTCGATCGCCAGGGAGGTCACCCGGTCGTCAACTATTCCTTCGTCGGTGCCGATGAACCTAAAGCTCTTACCGTCGTATATGCCCACGCCGCCGCCCCATGAGCCGAACCAGAGCCTCCCCTCCCAGTCGATCATCAAAGACGTTATAGTGTTGGATAAAAGGCCGTTTTTTACCGTAAACCTCTCCTTTACCTTCCCTTCCTTGAGCATGACGATTCCCATAGATGTCCCGATCCAGACCTCCCCGTCTTTGCCGAAGGCGATCGAAGATATGAGGTTGCTCAAAAGCCCGTCCTTTTCATCTATCACCACCCACCTCCCCGAGTCGATGATGCCCACTCCCATGCTGTAGGTTCCGAACCATAACAGTCCCGCTGGGTCTTTGACTATCCTGTTTATGATGGGGGATGCTATGTCGTCCCCGATCCCTATCTTTACCCACTTATTGCCGTCGAATTTTCCGATGCCGTTTTTTGTGCCAATCCAGATTGTGCCGTCGTCGGCCTCGATTACGTCAAAGACCGTGTTGCTCGGCAGGCCGTCCTTATCCCTGTAGGTCTTCCACTTGCCGTCGTACATCGTAAGGCCCTCTTTCGTGCCGAACCAGAGCCTCCCCTTGCTGTCCACCGTCATCGAGGTTACGAGGTTGTGGGCAAGCCCGTCTGCCGTTGTGTATTTCTTCCAGCCGTCCTTGTAGCTGAGAGCTCCCCCCTCCGTGCAGACCCAGACGCATCCATCAAAAGAGTAAATGTTGGTGACGGCGTTCTGGTCTTTGTTTCTGCTTACAGTGTTTACTATGTTGTAGTATTGCTGCGCGCCGGCACCGCCCAAATCGCCGCCGGGCAGGAGTAACAGCGTAAATAGGGGGAGGAAAAACAGGATCAACGCTCCAGTTTTTATTTTCATTGATCGCTCCGGATTTAAATTTGTTGGAAATAGTAACAGATTTTACTGTGATTAGTCAAGGGGATGCAATGTAAAAAAATAATGAGGTTTTATGAGCGTGGATGGTATTTCTTGTGGACGGTCTTCAGCCTGCTCCTGTCGACGTGAGTGTATATCTCGGTGGTGGAGATGTCGGCGTGGCCGAGCATCGCCTGAACAGACCTGAGGTCCGCGCCCCCGGCGAGGAGATGCGTCGCAAAGGAGTGACGAATCGTGTGGGGGCTTATCTCTTTTTTGATCGCGGCGAAATCTGCGTACTTTTTTATCAGCCTCCAGAAGTACTGCCGGGATAGGCTCCCCCCCCTCCTGTTCAGGAAGATGTAGTCCTCCCGCCTCCTCCCCAAGCTCGGCCTCACCTCGCTTACGTAGCGCTCGAGCCAGAAGAGAGCTTCTCCCCCTATGGGAACGAGACGCTCCTTTTTACCCTTACCCTTTGCCACGAGATAGCCGTATTCGAGGTTGACATCGTTTAACTTCAGGCCCAGAAGCTCCGAGACCCTGAGTCCCGAGGCGTATAATATCTCCAGCATAGCCTTGTCCCTGATCCCGGAGGGGATGTCGATATTGGGGGCCGAGAGGAGCCTCTCCACCTCGGTCTGCGTCAGATATTCGGGGAGCTTCTTCGTAAATCCGGGGGACTCCATAAGCTCCAGGGGGTGGGAGTCCATTATCCCCTCGACAAGGAGAAACCTGAAAAATGTCCTCAGGGTGCTTAAAGTGCGAGCCCTGCTCCTCGTCGATATACCCTCGTCGTCGAGAGTCTTGAGAAACGAGATGACGGTGTCTTCGCCTACCTCTTCGATATTGTCGATTTGTACCCGTGAAAGGTGCTCGGCGAACTTGGCGAGATCGGTGCCGTAGGCGGAGACGGTGTTTACGGAGAGGCCCCGCTCTACCCTGATATTGTTCATGAACCTGTCGATCAGGCCGTCTGTATCGGCGGTCATTACCAGTTCTCCTTCGCCTTGTCTATCTCGTTGATGTATTTCTCAAATCCCTTGTATATTCCGTATGCGATCTTCTTGAGGTAACTCTCGCTCTTGAGGCGCTTCTCCTCCCTGACGTTGGAGATGTAGGAGCACTCCACTAATATCGAGGGCATCTGCGCCCCCACCAGGACCCAGAACGGCCCTTGCATGATACCGTCATCCTTTATGTCGGTGTAACCGTCCTTAAGAGATAAAACCATCCCGTCCTGAACGAACTTCGCTAGTAGGCTCGACTCGTTCCTCTTGGCGCTGACCATCAGGTCTGTGAGGATATAGTCAAGCTCAGTCAGCCTCTCGATCGTCGTGTCGTTCTCCCTTGCGGCGACCGCAAGGGCCTTTCTGTCCGACGTAACGGCGAGGTAGTAGGTGGAGACGCCGAAGACACTCCTGTCCCTGCTTGCGTTGTTGTGGATGGAGATGAACAGGTCGGCGTTCGACTTGTTTGCCAGGGCGGTCCTGTCCTTCAGCGTCAGGTACTTGTCCGTCTCCCTTGTCATTATCACCTTAAGCCCCAGCCTGCTCTTCAGGTATTCCCTCAGGTAATTGGCTATCTTGTAGTTGGCCGTCTTCTCGTAGTATCGGGTCGGCCCTACCGCGCCCGGGTCCCTGCCGCCGTGCCCGGCGTCAATAACGACTACCTTTATATCGGTCTTGGGGGTCTTTTTCGGAGGAGTTACATCTATCTCTTCTTTTGTATTAGTAACGTCCTCCCCTTTGTCATCCTCCTTCGACAATATATCCACTACGATCCTGTCAGGGGATTTCAGGGGGAAGATCTTGTAATCGGAAGGACCTTTTATATCCATGACGATGCGCAGTAACCCCGGGTCCGTGCCCCCCGTCCTGATTTCCGTCACAAGGCCGTCCTTCAAGACGATCTTCTCCTTGAGGTTTTTTCCCCTCGCCCCCTTCTTTATGTCGACGTAGATGCGGTTCGGGAGGTTATTCTGGGGGTCGTCCTTCAGATGGCCGTAGGTGTACTCGGCGTTCTCTGAGAGGTCAAACACGACCCTCGTCTTCTCCCCGTCGAACGAGGTGCGGATGTCGGTTACGGTCGTGCCGTTGTGGGTTTTTATATCCGGTTTAACCTCCTCCTTTTTCACGTCCCTGGGGGCCCCTTCGTCGATCGCTTTCTCCCCGGCGTATTTCGCGAGGGATTTAAGGCGCTCCGCGGCTGTAAGCATCATGTCCCCTTTCGGATACTCGTCTACGACCCTCTGGTAGTTTTTAAAGGCGTAATCCGGAGACTTGAGCCCAAAATGATATATCTCGGCGATCTTGAAGCGGGCGTCGTCGGCGAGCCTGCTGTCAGGATATTCCTGTGTAAGCTTGTCATATATCTCTATCGCCCGGTAGAGATCCATAGAATTTTTCGATTGACCGTAAAGCTCCTCGTAAAGCCTCCCCACCATATATAGGGAATCGTCTCCCCTCTCCGACTCGGGATATTCGAGATACACCGAAAGGAACGTGTCAATGACGTCTATCCAGCTGTCCCTGAGCTTCACCTTCGATTCCGAGACCCTCATCAAGACGTATTTCTTCTTTGCGGCCTTGTATACCGTCTCCGCCTTGGAGGAGCCGGTCCCAGCCGCATAGATGTTTGGTGATGAGAGGAGGGCGAAGGCGAGGATAAAAGCGCCGATCTTTCTAAAATTTTCCCGTAACATGATTACAAAATATAATATTTTATATAGAACTATTTTGCAGTATTTATGTCTAATTGAATTTAATTATTTATAATTACACCTAAATATACCTTAATTATAGCTCTTTGAGGGAATAATTATACGACATTTAAAAGAAATAATCAAGTTTTTTTTCTTAATTTTGACTTTTTTACGGAAATATGCTAATTTTCTTACATGAAAAGGCAATATCCGCCCCGGCCCGTATTGGGTGTCGGCACGATAGTCATCTACGGGAAGAAGGTTCTCCTGATAAAGAGGGGAAAACAGCCGGGGTTCGGGATCTGGACGTTCCCAGGGGGGAAGGTAAAGATCGGGGAGGGCGCCGAGGACGCCGCGATCAGGGAGACCAGGGAGGAGACCGGCCTCGATGTTAAGATAGATGCCCTCGTCGATGTGATAGATGTCATATTGAGGGAGGAGGGGGGCAGTATAAAATATCACTATTTTTTGCTCGGCTACCTGGTGAGGCCGACCGGTGGAGAGCTGAAGGCCCAGAGCGACGCGTTGGACGCCCGTTTCTTTTCCGTTGAGGAGCTTGGATCCCTGAACCTTGTCGAAAAAACGAAAAAGTTAATCCTCAAAACAATGAACATGGTCAATGAGAGGACTGAATTTTAGGCCCGAATTTTACATGAATTTTGCCTGAATTTTAATATTATAATTCTCATTTTTGTGGAACCATTCCATATTTCCAAAGTCATATTTTCTGAGGGATGTGAGTGATAAAAAACGGGGAGGATACATTCGATGAAAAGTCTCTGATAGCTCTGGCGCAGGGGGGGGATCACGAGGCGTTTAATATCATCGTCAAAAAATACAAGGACCGGGTTTTCAACACGGCGATACGCTTTATCGGGAACTTCGCCATCGCCGAGGAACTGACCCAGGACGTCTTCGTCACCGTGTTCAGGAAGATTGGGACCTTTCAGGGCAAATCGAAGTTCTCGACGTGGCTCTACCGTATTACCGTGAACCACGCAAAAAACCGCATTGGCTATCTGTCGAGGAGGGGCTACTACAGAAACGACGAGCTCCATGACTACATAACGGGCGACGAGACGGTGGACATCATCCCCAGGACACAAAACCCGGGGGACTACACCGAGGACAGAGAGCTTATAGGGATACTCTTTGAGAAGCTCGCAAAGCTCAAGATAAAGGACAGGGAGATCATCATCCTGAAGGATTTAGAGGGGCTGAACTACGAGGAGATAGGGGAGGTTCTGAACATCAATATAGGCACCGTAAAGTCGAGACTCTCTCGGGCGAGGGAGCGCCTCAAGGAAGAGCTGATCGAGTACCTGTAAGGTTGCCGGTCGATTGTGCGGTGGGGGGGTCGGTCAATTATGTGTGTGGGGAGGGTGCCGGTCGATTGTAGGGGGGGGTGGTTGATTGTGTGGTGGGAAAGGGGTCGGTCAATTGTTTGTGGGGGGTGGCTGGTTGATTATGTGGTGGGTAGGGTGGGGTGGCAACGATATTTGATTGCTGGAAGTATGATAAATTGGCGGATTAAATTTGGGGGGGGGTCGGTTTGATTTGGGTGGGGTATCAAAGTAATATCAATGGGTTGGAGTTCTAAAAAACCCGATACTTTTTTGAAGTCTGTTTAAAGGCAGTCCAATAACGGGTCAAATTCAAGATGACTGGCGAAAAGAAGAAAGCTCAAAGGCTGATCGGCCTATTAAAGGACGGCGAGCTCACCGAAAAGGAGAGATCGTTCGCAGGGGAGCAGATCGAGCTTTATCCCGACTTGAAGGACGAGTCGAGAAAATACGAGCTTTTAGGCGATATGCTGGATAAGGCGAGGAAGGTCGAGATCCCCGCCTCCCCTCACCTCGAAGATGCGGTATTTAAGAGAATTAGGTCAGGGGAAGGGAAGGGGGGATGGCGCAGGTTTTTTGAAGGAATCCTCTCGGCCCCAAGGAAGTACTCCTTCGAGATCGTCGGGGCGACGGCCGTGGCCGTCCTGGTCATCTTCGCCGTCTTTCGCTTTCTGCCCGGGTCCACGGCCACAAAAAATATCGCGGTCAGGGAAACGCTGGAGGTGGGTAAGGCCGCTCCTTTTGTTTCCGAAAAGCCGGCCGAATCGGGCATCGAGGGTCTCGCGTCCTCCCCGGAGCCGGCCAAAACCGAGGAGGCCGCCGACGAGGCGTCCGAAAAGGCGTTTGAAGAGGATATGGCTGTCGAACCTCTTCCCGTTCACGAGGAGCCGGAGGACGTAACGATCACGATTGCGAAGGAAAAACACACGGACAAGGCGACCGGCACGGCGGCCACGCCCGATCTGGAGAAAGCGCCTACCTACAGTGACAAGGTGGCTGTAAAATCGCACGAAGCGGGGTCTAAACCAAAGGGCTTGGCGGGTGGTTTTAAGAAGAGTGATTACCTGAGTGATGAAGAGAAGGGTATGAAAACCCTTATCTTTAGGGCGACCGATGAGGGCGGACACCCAATAAACTTGATAATATATACAGATAATCCCGATAAGGTGAGATACGATATAGAGAACAAGGCGATGGAGCTGGGAATGGAGGATAAGGATGAAAGCAGATTCGGGGAGAGTTATCTCCCCAGGGAAAGAACGGAAAAGGATACAAAAGTCTACGTCTTGAGAAGGGGCCGGAACAATATTTATATTCCCCAGGAGAGGGTAAGGGAGTTCCTTACCTATATAGAATTAAACTACCCCCCCACTAAATCCCAGATTAAGGAGCTGGACATCGACGAGAGGAAATCCCTCCTTAACATCGAGTTCTCGATACCGGAGGATAAGGAATAGGGGATCGACGGTTTTCTTTTCAACCCTTTTCAACTCCGGTCGGAATGAATATCAAGCCCCCTTTATAAAAATGCTGTTTAAAAATCAGATATTTCCGTCTCGTAATAAAGGTAATTGAAGTTGTAATCGATCCCCTGTCGTTCTTATCAAAACGGCGGCATCATGGATAACCGCCGTTAAAAAAACTATTTCTGTCTGCCCCCCATCCCTCAATAAAAATCAATGCCAATGCCGGCCCTAAAGCTCCCTCGCCATGATAAGGGCGTCCTCCTTGGTATCGGTGTAGTATCCCCGCCTTATGCCGATCAATTCAAAGCCGTTCTTCCTGTAAAGGGCGTGAGCGGCGGAGTTGCTTATTCTGGCCTCCAGGTATACGTACTCTCCACTCAGCCGCCTTGCTATATTGAGGGAATACTGCAGGATGTAGCTTCCGATCCCGCTCTTTCTGTATTTCTCCTTAACGGCGATGCTCATTATGTGTGCTTCGCCCGCACTTATCCAGAAGTTGATATACCCTATGATTTCCCGGTTGAATTCGAGGACGAGAATATGAGAGAAATCGAGCTCCATCTCCCTCTTGAACAGGGCGATGCTCCAAGGGGTCGGAAACGAGTTCTCCTCGATCTCCATTACCTGGTCGAGGTCACTCACGTCCATGGACCTCATGACAGAACCGGTGATGATACTGGGGACTCCCCACTCCTTTATTTCTCTTTTATCAACGGACATATTCTTCTCCGCCGTCTGTTGGCAGGTAATATAAAATCGGCAGTGGAGATTGCGAAATTCAGTCGGTCGATAGATGTTGAGACCTATCTTCAGATTGTGCGGGGAAAACCGATCAGCAATACTATTCTATTCAGGGGCGCCTTTGCCCGAACGCCGCAGACTCAATTTTAGTCTATTGCGAGATTTTGTCAAGATGTCTCTTGAGGGCTTTTTTATAAATTTCACGGGATCATTCTAAAGAGAAATATTAAACTCCACGGGGTAAGAGGTCAGGAAATGATGAGCCACAGACTAAAATATTTCTCCTCAATCTGATGTATACTTAGTGGCCGATTGAATCGATAGGAGAAAATCAGCCTTTCTTCACCCTCTTTCCCCTGTAGCATCGCAGGGGCCCAAGCTCCAGATAGAATAGGCAGAGGTTGCAGTGGATGCATCGGGAGGGCTCTGTCCTTCCCTCCTCAATCTGTTTCGGGAAGCCCGGCTCGATAATAAGCGACCTGCAGAGGGATACGTAGTCGGAGTCGCCCCTCTCGACGATTCCCCTAATTTTTGCGGGATCGACGTTTCCACCCACGGCGAACACGGGTATTTTTACGCTGCTTTTTATCGCGCGGGCCGCATCTAAATTGTACTCCTCGCTGAAGGGGTGGGTCTTAATGATCTTCTTCCCAAAGTGCCTCATTATAAAGCGCATCACCGGCTGCTTTTTAAAGCTACCCAGGTCGTCGATAATCGCCTCTATCGGGATATCCCCCCTCAATGACGAGAGGCCGTCCTCACCTATGCCGCAGCTCACCTCGATCCCGTCAATTCCCATATCCTTCATCATGCGGGCCTGGACTGCGGCCTCATCTATGTCAAGGCCCCCCTTCATCATGTCGTAGCCGTTCATCTTTACGAGGATCGGGTAGCCGTCTCCCACGAGCTCCCTCACTCGTCCGTATATCTTGGTAAGGAAGCGCATCCGGTTCTCAACCGATCCGCCCCACCTGTCCCTCCTCCTGTTTGTGTAAGGACAGAGGAACTGGCTTATCAGGTAGCCGTGGGCGCAGTGGAGCTGTACCGCGTCGAATCCCCCCTCCTTGGCGCGTCTCGCGGCTTTTGCAAAGTCCTCGATGACCCTCTCGATATCCTCTTCCGTCATCTCCCTCGGGGTGGTAAAGCTTGTCATGTCCCTTACCGGGGAGGGGGCGATCGGCTGGGTCCCGATGAGCTTTTTCGTGGTCTGCCTTCCCGCGTGGGCGATCTGCATCGCTATCTTCGAGCCGTTTTCGTGGACGTGATCTGCAAGCTCACGGAATTTTTCGATGTGGTCGTCAGAATAGATGCAGTTCATCCTGGGGGTGGTTCGCCCGTCTGCCGAGACAGCGGAAAGCCCGGTAATGATAAGGCCGACTCCCCCCTTGGCGAGCCGCCCGTAGAGCTTGAAGAGGTTCTCGGTAGGAAATCCGTCTCTGTCTGCCATCTCCTCGTTAGTTGCGGAGCGCACAAACCTGTTTTTGAGCTCGAGCCCCTTTATCTTCGTCTTGTCGAATAGTTTCGCCATAAATCACTCTTCGGTTATTAACCGCTTCCCTTCAAGAAATCTATGCACATATCCACGCCGACCCTGGGGTCAAGGGACCAGCCGTCGGCGCCGACGTATTTCCTGACGTCGTCCGTCGTCGGGCCGCCTCCTATGATGACGTATCTCCCCTCTCTCATGTTTTTTTCCTCCAATATCTCGACGACCTCCTTCATCGAGGCGAAGGTCGGAGTGATGAGGGCCGACATGGCGACTATCTTGGCGTCCACCTCCACCACCTTGTCGGCAAAGGCCTTCGGTTCGACGTCGACGCCCACGTCGTGAACGGTAAAGCCGGCCACCTTGAAGAGCGTCGCTACGATGTTCTTTCCGATGTCGTGGATGTCCCCCTTGGTGGTTCCGATGACCACGCTTCCCAGGGAGTCGGACTCGTCTCTTGCTGGCAACTGCGGCTCGATGAGGTCCATCGCCTCCTTGAATATCTCGGCGGAGAGGATCAGCTCGCCAAGGAAGTATTCCCCTGAGCTGTAGCGCTCCCCCACGGCGTTCATGCCGAGCCTAAGCTCGTTTAGTACCGAGAAGGGATCCTCGCCGCCGGCGACCGCCTTTTTGACAAGATCTCCCACCTCGTCGAAATCGAGCTCTCCCAGCGCCCTGGAGATGGCCCCCTCAGGCATCGCCTTGACCTTGACTGACCTTTTCGCCTCGACAGTCTTGGCCTTACCGGCGGCCTTGGTGTCCTTCCCCTTGTAACTCTTCCCGGTCTCGACCATGGCCCTCAGGTTCTCCGGCTTTACGTCAACGGGGCACTCGCATCCCGTTGTCAGCATGAAGCCGCCGCCCCTTCCAACCTCATCGATTAGCCTCTTGCAGTACGCCTCGACCTCCTCGGGAGAGCCGATCGAAAGGAGCGCCGCCGGCACGTCGCCGCTGATGCAGACACGGCCTCCCAAAATCTCCTTTGCGCGGAAGATGTCGGTGGTGCCGTCGAGGTCGCAGACGCACTTGCCCTTGGGGAACTTCTTGAAATACGGGATGTTAAGGCTCCAGTCAGTGTCGAGGTGGAGCCAGGGGAGTATATCCTCTGCGATGAAGGAGTCGATGTATTTCATCAGAAAGGGGAGCTCGAAGCGTTCGAAGACCTCCGTGCGGTAATAGAAGCCGGAGCCCCTCTCGAGGACTATAAAAGCGGTATTCTGGTTGTTGTTCCTGCAGACCTGTATGGCGTTTGCGATGAGGTCGTCCGCGGTGGCTTTCATCGCCGCCTCGACCTTGTCCGGAACGTCATGGAGGTCCTTGGTGAACTCGGTCAATGTCCGTGAGAGGGAAAAGGCCATGACGACCGAGTCCACGGCGACCCCCAGGGCGATCGGGACGCCGTTTTCCTCACAGATCTTCATGTCTTCCACGTATAGCTGGTTTGAGAACATCTGCATGTTGGTGAATTTTTCGAGGGATTTCCCGCTCATCTTCTCGTAATGCTCGTCCCAGAAGGCGTTCCACCCCAGCGCGGCCAGCTTGTCGTAGTCGTCTCTTGAAAAAAGCTCCCTCTCGTCTATCTGGTAGAGGTCGTCCTCCCCAAGCTGTCTTCCGGGGATCAGGTTTCTCACGGGGGCCGAGAGATTTCTGCCGGGGAGCATTGGGTAGTAGTAGTTCGGCTTCGAGGCGATGTCGTACCCGAACTCCCTGAAGCACCAGATCATGGCCTCTCTTGCGGCGTCGTGGTTGCGCCACGCCTCCCCCTGGGTTATCCCGTAGAGCCTCGCCGCCGCGGTGACGATTATAGGAAATACGGGGTGTCTGTCGACCGGTTCGAGGGCCACCGCCGCTTTCAGCCTCTCCACGGCCTCCATGTTTTCGGTGATTGCCATTTTGTCTCTTTCCTCCAGTCCCTCTCTCGTTTAATATCTCGTTTGATAATTGAAAGACGGTATATCAGATATCGACCGTCGGATTAAGGGAAAAGCTCCCTAAAAACAGCGCCTTCTATTTTCCCCCCTTTTTCTCCTTCAAAAGCTCCAGCGTCTTGATATGGGAAGCCCTTGTTATCGGAAACCAGATCAGGATGGGAAGGCTTATAAACGTTATCAGGGCGGGGATCGGCCCGAAAAAGAGCTTTATTCCGAGAAGCGCCTTAGGCGTCTGTACCTGGTCCGGGACGTACTTGATGATATCGAGGACCCACCCGCCTACAAAAAGGGAGATCGCCGTGGCTACCTTATCGGTCAATCCCTTGACGCCGTAGAAGATACCCTCCCTGCGTTCTCCCGTAATCAGCTCGTCATACTCCACCACGTCAGGGATGATCGACCAGGGCATTACCCACTGGGCGGAAAATCCGAATCCGGCGACAAAGATAATGGCGTAGAGGGCGATATAATCCCCCGGCTTGAGGAAGTAGGTCATCGACATGGCTGAAAAGGCGATAAACAATCCAAGGGCGTAGGTCGGGCCCTTCTTCCCCCACCTGTCGGAGAGCCACTTCCAGAAGAAGAGGAAGACGCCTATAGTTACCAGAAGGCCGACTACTACCAATGGAATCTGTTTTTCTATATTCATCTGGTAGGTGAGATAGTAGGCCATGTAGCTCATGACAAGGCCGAAGGCCACGGAGGTGAACAGACCCTGGATCATAAGGAGGAGGTAGGGCTTGTTCTTAAAAGTTACAAAGATAGACTTTATGACGGGAAGCTCGGAAGGGGGTCCCTCCAGCTCGGAACGCTGCTTTACGCCCAGGGCGGTGACAAAGAGCATAAGGACCGAAAATCCTCCGAACATGAGGCCCATCATTCCCCAGCCGATTTTCTCGGTCATAAAGAGGGAGGCGACAAAGGGAGGAAAGCCGGCTCCCGTCATGTAGCCTACCGTTCCCCCGATCATCCTGAAGGTGGTAAGGCTGGTACGTTCGTCGTAGTCCCGGGTCAGCTCCGGAGTCATGGCGTAGTAGGAGACTCCCACTACTGTTATCATCGTGAAGTAGAAAAAGCAGACAGCCATGATCCAGGCTATGGTCGGGACGCTTACGGGCAGCGTGATGTCGCCCGGGGTCAGCGATTCGGGCATAATCCAGAGGAAGGCAAACGCGATGCCCAGGGGTATGGAACCGTAGTATAGATAGACCTTCCTCCTGCCGAACCTCGACTTTGTCCTGTCCGATATCCAGCCGAAAAGGGGATCGCTCACGGCGTCCCAGAGCTTACCCAGAAGGAGGGCGGTTCCCACGACGCCAGCGTTGACCTTTGGTATCTCCGTGAAGTAAAACAGTAGAAAAAATCCAACAGCGGCGACGCAGATAGAAATTCCCACATCGCCGAAAAGATAAAAGACCTTAGTCCCAATGTTCAACCTGTCTCTCTCGTAGGTTTCGTTCACATTGACCTCCTTTAGGTTAAATCTGCGGATGTCGCCATATCGGTTGTCTCGTGATACAGCTCTTCCATCCTCGGATATATTTCCTTATAGACCTTGTATATTTTATTGTATGTGGCCATTGTCTCCGGATTCGGCTCGAAGCGGTCGGTTGTGTGGACCATCCTCTCGATCGCCTCTTCGACCGAAGAGACGAGGCCGGCGCCGTGGGCGGCGCATATCGCCGCTCCCAGGGCCGCCGCCTCCGAGACCTTCATTCTTACCGTGGGGATTCCGAGGACGTTGGCCGTGATGGTAAGGACCATGTTGCTGTTGGAGCCGCCGCCGGAGACCCTGATCTCGTCGATCTTGACCCCTGACACCTCGTTGATCGCGTCATATCCGGCCCTCGTCTCCAGGGCGAGTCCCTCGAGGATCGCCCTGTAGATGTGCGCCCTGCCGTGGGAGATCGTAAAGCCTATTATGGCGCCCCTCGCCCTGTCCCTGTGAAACGGCGGCGACCAGTAGGGCTGGACGATAAGCCCCAGCGACCCTGGCGGGATGTCCTTTATCGCTTCGTCCAGGATCTCCTCGGGGGACCTTCCGCTCTTCTTCGACATCTCGGATTCGAGGTGGGCGAGCTCGTTCTTGAACCACGTCACGGTGACGAATCCAGCCCCAACGCCCGCCTCCATTATGTAGTAGTTCGGGACAGCCGCAGGCCAGGAGATGAACCTGATCTCTTTATCCTTGACGTATTTTTTCGAGGGGATGTCGAAGTCTACTGTAGAGCCGAGGACGAGCGCGGCGCTCCTCTCGTTGACCACCCCCATGCCGACGAGAGCGGACTGGACGTCGCCCCCGCCCACCACCACCGGAATCCCCTCTGGGATGGTTGTGGCCGCGGATGCGGATTTGGTTATATGCCCGATAACACTTCCCGCCGGCACCACCTCCGGGAGCTGCTTCGGGGTAATCCCGAAGATGTCGTGAATTCCCTTTTGGGGATAGAACTTGAGCTTGTTGTAGTCGAAGGGGAACATCCCCACCATCGTCCCAACCGACTCCTTGACCTCGCCCGTCAGCCTGAAGGTCAGAAAGCTCGCCACCTGCATGAATATGTGGGTCTTCTCGTAGATCTCCGGCTCGTAATTCTTTATCCAGACGAACTTCGAGTGCTCCCTCACGTATTCGATGGCGCTGTACATCCTAATCGCCTTGAAGAAGAGCCCCCAGAAACCTCCCAGCTTTTTAAGGCCTTCGGTTGTGCGGTTGTCGTTGTAGACGATGGCGGGACGGATCGGATTTCCGTCTCTGTCCGTCGCTATCTCGGTTCCTCTCTGGGAGGTGACCCCCACGGCCTTGATCCGCTTTGCGTTGTCTTTGCCGACGGCGGAGATCGCTTCCTTGACGGCCTTGCACATCTTCTCCCAGTAGTCCTCGGGGTCGTGCTCGATCCACTGGGGCTGGGGGGATTCGTTGGGGGTGTGGGAGAGCCTCGACAGGGCGAGCTCGTTCCCGTCGAGGTCGAAGATTGCGGCCTTGACGTTCTGCGTCCCGCTGTCTATGGCGAGGATAAGGTCGCCCCTTTCATCGCTTCCTTTCATCTTGGATAATTCCTTAAAAAATCGTTAAAACTGTCATATTAAATGTGAAGTGTTCTATGAAGAGTGGGCCTCAAAAAGACGGCCCAGTCCAATATGGGAACTCTGGTGAACAATACAAAAAAACCCACAATCACCAAGTATTGCAGACCGAAAAAGAACGACCGACCATCCCTTCAAATCCTCACTACTTTTTGAGGAAGAAGCGGTTCTTCTCGGCTATCCGCACGTATTCTTTGACTTCGCTGTCGGTCCGCTTTTCGTCCCAGCCCAGGAAGCTCGCCATCTCGGCCGCCACGCCTTTCCCCATAGATTCGTGCTTGTCCCTCTCGTACAGGGAGAGGTTCGACCTCCTCAATAAAAAGTCCTTCAGCCTCGTTATCATCTCGTACTTCAGACAGTATTGGAGCTCCGCCCTGATGTTAGGCTGGCTCGCAATTATGGCGTCTCCCAGGGATGGCTCCCTCTTTACGGAGTCGATGATCTCAAGGCCTCCCTTTCCGTAGTTATCGAAGAGGTGGGTCATCGTCTTCTCGTCAAGGCCGACGCCGATATTCTTTACGGCGTTATCCCACTCGTCTTTCGTCATGGACATCATGAAGCGGGACTTCGATCTATTTTTGTTATAGCTTTTTAACTGGATCCCGCCCCTTTCCGCCATGTATACGAGGAGCTTTTCGGCCATCGTCCTGAATATGGTGAGCTTTCCGCCGGCGATCATAAAGAAGCCGGGGCTTACCTCCTCGAAGTGCTCTTCCCTGGAGGTCTTGTCCTCGTCGACTCCCTCCTCGCGAACCAGGGGCCTCGTCCCCGCGTATGTCCCGATGATGTCTTCCTCCTCGAAGCTTGCCTCGGGAAAGCTGTGGTTTACAATACCCTTGAAATACTCGAACTCCTCCCTCTCGGTGTAACACTCGTCGAGGTTGCCCTTGTAGTCGGTATCCGTTGTGCCGATGAAGGTATAGTCGCCGTGGGCCAGGACGAAGCAGCTCCTCCCGTCCTCGGGGCTTTTTGTGTAGAGGCCGCCCATGTTGCCGATCGACTCCCTCTTGACGACTATGTGTACCCCCTTGGCGGGCCTTATTATGGGGCTTCGATCCTTGGGCATAAGCTCGTCGGTCCATGAGCCGGTGGCGCTGACGACGCTCTTGGCCCTGATAACGAGGGAATTACGGTTAAGGGCGTCTTCGGCCTCGACGCCTACACACCTCCCGTCTTTTTTGACCAGCTTTGTCGCCTTGACGTAGTTTACGGCGGTGCCCCCCAGAAGGACGCCCTCCTTTAATATCTCGCAGGTGAGCCTGGCGTCATTTATGATGCACTCGTAGAGCAGGGAGGCGGAATGGACTCCCGGGATCTTGATGTTCGGCTGGAGCTTATTGATGTCCTCGATAGAAAGATGGCGGTAGCTCCTGTAGTTTCCCCAGCCGGACAGGAGGTCGTACAGCCTTAAGAATCCCCCCATGAAGATCGACTCGGCTGTGCTGTAGTTAGCCATGACGATAGGAATCGGCCTCACCATGTTCGGGAAGGCCCCCCTCATCCAGTCCCTCTCGCGCGCCTCCTCGCTTACGAGGCCGAAGGCCCCATGAAGGATGTAGCGGACGCCGCCATGGGCGAGGCGGGTGCTCTTCGAGGATGTGCCGAAGGCGAAGTCCTCCTTTTCTATCAGCGCCGCCCTGATTCCCCTCAGTCCCAGCGCCCTCAATATTCCACCGCCGGTAATCCCGCCGCCGACGATCAAAACGTCGTATTCGGTTTCGGAAAGCTCCTTGATATAGGAGTCCCTCTCCCTTGCAGTCCAGATTTTTTCGGGAAATTCTGTTTCTGTTTTCATTTTAAAATCCTGTCAAGAAATATTGGTAGGTCAACTATCTCAATCTTCGGCTTTTCCGATACCTTTTTTGAAAAATTCTCAAGGATCACGTCCCTGCACGTGGGGCAGCCGGTGATCAACAGGTCCGCCCTGCTCATTGAGCCTATCGACACGATCCTCTCGGCCATCTTGGCCGCAACGTCGGGATGAGTGTACGAAAGCCCCATGCCGTATCCGCAGCAGGGCGCCCTGTCCCTTGAGAAGGGGAGTTCCACGAATTCGAGGTTTTCGACCATATTGATGATCTGTCTCGGCGCCTCGAATATCCTCAGCTCCCTGCCGAGGCCGCAGGGGTCGTGGTAGGTGACCCTCAACCCTTTTTCGGAGGAGAGCTTCGGGCCGCTCTCCCTTAAGACCTTAAGGAGATACTCGGGGAGGCTTATGATATTCGTCCCCTTAAGCTCGACGCCTATGGATGAATAGACGAGGTTTGTCATCCTCAGGTCGTCGGCGGTAAGGATAACAAGCGTCTCGGGGGAGAGATCGCCCACTTTTTTAGACAGCTTCTCGGCCCGGGAAACGGCGTCTTTTGTAAACCCGAGGTAGTAGAGGATGCCCCCTGTGTCCGGGTCTTCGTCCATCACCGAGAAGTCAACCCCCAGCTTTTCGAGGAGGGAGAACAGGGCCTTTATCGTCTCGCCCCCCTCGGCCCTGACCATGTCTCCAAGGTAAATGACCGTCTTTGCCGACCTCTCCGCCTTTTTTGATGCGAGGAGGTCCTTGGTCTGTTTGGGCGTCTTGCCGTAGAGCTTCCCGTTGATGAGCTTTTCCCTGATCTCTTTTACCCTCTGCGGGAGGAGGCCCTCGTCGAGCTCCCTCCTCGCGTTCAGCATCACCTCCCCGGTGTCCTGGCCGGTCTCGCACGCCTCCCGGCACGCCCTGCAGATGGCGCAGCGGAAGAAGTAGTCGACGACCTCCGGCGTAAGCTCCCTCTTCTCGTTTATGATCCCCTCGGCGAAGAAGGCGCGGTTGCTGGGTGAGTCGGATTCCTTTCTGGTGGCCGCCGCCACGGAGCAGTAGTCCCTACACATCCTGAAGCATACGGAGCAGAGCCTCGTCATCTCTATCATGTCTTCTGTCATATTTTATCTCTTGATGTTAGACGGTAATGGTTAAATGGTAAAAGGTTAAATGTGTAAATGTAATCGTCATGGCTTTTTTAACGGCGCGGCCCAGCGCCCAACGCACTGTTCCCATTCTGGATTCCCGCTTACGCGGGAATGACAGGCGCTTCTGGATTCCAGCCTCCCAAGGCGATTCTCCCTATGCTGTCATTCCCAACTTGATTGGGAATCCAGATTGATATTGTTGTCGAACCTTGTTATCGCTCGATACCCCACTGACAAGCTGTCGCTTGTCAGTGCCACCCAACGCGCTGACCTCCCCTCTGGATTCCCGCTTCCTAAAGGAATACTCCCTATGCTGTCATTCCCAACTTGATCGGGAATCCGGACTGATATTAGAGGGCCAAGTAATCGCGTGTTTCCTGTATTGACCCGATTGCTTCTTCCATTTATTGCGGACAAGGGGCTTAAGCCCCTTGCCTGAAGAGCCCCTTGTCTCGGAATAGGCCTTTGTCCATCACTCCTCGCAATGACAATATTATCACAGTCCCAGCTTGCCCGGATTCATAATATCATTCGGGTCGAGCGCCCGCTTTATACTTTTGAAGGTCTCCATGCCGTGTTTGCCCAGCTCCAGCTTCATAAACCTCCCCAGATTGAGGCCGATTCCGTGGTGGTGGTTGATCGTCCCCCCCAGCGAGTGGGTAAGCTCGATCCCCCTTCGCCATACCTCGTTGTAAGCCTTTACCGCCCCCGGCCCCTTTTTTATCTCCGATACAAACGTGGGGTAGATCATCCCCCCTGTCGGGTAGAAGTGGGAGAAGTGGGCGGCCAGGAACATGTTCATTCCCTCCACTATCTTTTTGAGTCCCCTCTGGACCTTGAAGAGGTAGTCGAAGGTGCCGGCGGAGTCTATGCAGCCGGAGATCCTTATGTGTCCCGGAGTCGGCTTTGCGAAGAGGGGGTGGGTGCTCGACGGAAAGGCGATGGAGAAGCGCTTCTCCTCCCACCACTCCCTTGCCGGCCCCTCGCCCAGATCTTCGGCGTTCAGCTCCATCGCTATTTTCATCGCCTCCTTCCGCTCCAGGTCGCACAGCTCCTCAAAGCCGTCGAACATGAGCGTCATTTGGCTTCCGCTCTCGCGGTGGTGGAAGTAGACGGTCTCGAGCTCGTCGGAGATTCGCATCGCGGCGGGCCAGAGGCCCCGCCTCATTATGAGCCTCGAGGCGTTGAGGGCCGCCTCCAGGTCGGCGAATAGGAGGGCCTGAAACTTTCTCGCCTCGGGCAAGGGCCTGATCTTAAAGGTCGCCTCGGTTATGACGCCCAGGGTCCCCTCGGCCCCCATAAACAGGTAGTTGAAGTTCGGCCCGGCAGCCGAGTTCGGAACCGCCTTTGTGCGCATCACGTCTCCCGTGGGGAGCACCACCTCCATCCCCAGCACCATCTCGGTGATCTTGCCGTACTTGGTGGAGAGGACGCCGGCGCTCCTGGCCGACAGGAATCCCCCGATGCCGCTGACGTGGAAGGACTGGGGGTAGTGATTGAGCGTGTATCCCTCGTTGTTCAGGACGGCCTCAAGCTCCGCGCCGATCAGGCCGGTCTGGGTCGTGACGGTGTGGTTTCCGGTATCTATATCTATGACCTTTTTGAGGCTCTTGACGTCCATGACGATGCCGCCGAAGATCGGAAGCGTGCTTCCGCTCCCCTGGGCGCCCCCGCACTGGGGCGTTACCGGCACACGGTGGACGTTGGCGATCCTGATTACCTCCGACACCTCGGAGGTCGTCTCTGGATGGACAACGAAATCGGCGAGGGGAGGGGGACAGTCTTCGTCTTGAAGGGGACAGTTGTAGGGGACGATGAGGTCCCTGGAGTAGGACTCTCGATCTATCAGGGACGTAGAGACCTTTTCCGGCCCCAGGGCTTCGATCAGTTCATTCTCGACAACCGCTTCTTGAAAAGAGTAATCTCTCATTTTTTCTGCTTTGTCCTTTAGGTAGGCGCATTTCACCACTTTGAAAAGTGTTTTCAGGGCTAAAGGGGATTGTATGTGGAAATTGATTTAGGTGTCAAGGCTTTTTTTGAATTATTGAAGTTTTGTTCTCATATCGGTTACGGCGACATTATTGTCTTGATTTTGCCCATGCTCTGCGATATTTATTTACCTTAGTCGATACATCAAGCAAAGATATAGGTATAGCAGGTCTTGGATTCAATATCGGAGGTTGTGAGATGTCTGTAGTGAAGTGGGAGGTAGACGGAACCGTAGGAGTCATAGTTATGGACAACGGCGAGAACAGGATGAACCGGAAATACGTTGACGGGATGCTCAAGGCGTTTGACGAGATAGAGGCGGACCCCGAGATAAAGGGGGTGGTCATCACATCGTCCGACCAGAAGAGCTGGTCCCAGGGCATAGACCTCGAGTGGATGATGGGCAGGCTCGCGGAGAACGATATGCAGGGCATAAAGGATTTTCTGTACGGCCTTAACGCCCTCTTCAAGAGGGTGCTCCTCTTTCCGGCGCCTGTCATCGCCGCGATAAACGGGCACGCCGCCGCCGGGGGGGCGATTCTCTCCTGCGCCTGCGACTTCAGGTTCATGAGGGGGGACAGGGGGTACTTTTTCTTCCCTGAGATAGATATAGGGATCCCCTTTCTGCCGGGGATGATCGCATTCAGCAAGAAGGCCTTTCCGTATCACAAGTTCGAAGAGGCGATGCTGACCGGAAGGCGCTTTACGGCCGAAGAGCTTGAAAGGTACAACGTGATAATGAAGGCGTGCCCGGACAGGGACTCGGTTTTAGTTGAGGCGATTGCCTATGCCAAGACGTTCAACAAGGGGAGGGGCATCTTCGGCGTAATGAAGGAGAGGATGAACGCGGCGATGGCCGCGGTAATAGACAACGAGGACCCGGAGTATATCGAGTCGGGCAAGCTAATGGTTGAGGGGTAGGTCAGAATTTGATTGACGCCCGAGACTCCCATAAAACCTGAACCTAAATATACAAATGAAAAGGGGTGGACAAGGCCGCCCCTGCCACCCCTTTTTCGTTTTATTTCTGTCGCTTTAGATTTTAAACTTTCGCTTTCCTCTCTCCTCCCCGTTTATTCCCACATATCAGTATCCGATATCTCAATATCTCCATCTCTCCCTCGTCCCGGACATCCGTTTACTCAATCCCCAGTGCCTTGATTAAATTGACAACCAATCCAAGAAAGCCGAGACGACGGTGTATCTATAAGGCGAACATCTTGGAGAGCCTCTTCTGCTGCTCCTCCGCCTCCTTGACCATCCTGTTAATAAGCTCGGCAACGGTGGGGATGTCTCTCACGAGGCCCGTGGTCTGCCCGACGGTGAGGACTCCCTTCTTGTTGTCGCCGTCCTCGGTGGCCCTCCTTATGGCGTCGAAGCCGTTTGCCATGTAGCCCAGCTGTATCGCCGTCTTGTAGCCGGAGGCCAGAACGCCCAGTAAAAGCTTCATGTATGGAAGGTGGAGCTGCTTTGCAATGATCTTTGAGTTGACAAGCGCCCCGAATGGTCTGAATCCCCTCTTTATCGTCTTTCTTGCGGCCTCGGTATCAAGCACCCGGCAGCCCATCCCGTCGAACTTGTCGGAATAGATGGTATCTTCAACGCCCTTCTCCAGGGAGAGCTCCTTGAAGAAGTCGTGGAGTCCGCTCTCCTCTGTGGTCATAAATCGCGTCCCCATGGCGATGCCGTCGGCCCCGAGGGCCAGTGCGGCGGCAAGTCCCCTGCCGTCCGCAAAGCCTCCCGCCGCGATGATGGGGATATCCACCACGTCTGCGATGCTGGGGACGAGGACGAGGCTCGTAACGTCACCGCCGTGGGCGGCCGCCTCGTGGCCCGTGACCACTACGGCGTCCGTGCCGTAATCCTGCGCCCGCTTTGCGTGGCGCTGGTTTACCACGGTGGCGATTACCTTGCCGCCGTATTCGTGGGCGGCCTTTACTATCCAGTCCCCCTTGCCGAGGGCGAAGTTGATTACGGGCACCTTCTCCTCCAGGAGGATGGCGGCGTTCTGGGCCGCCCCCGGGAAGAGGAGAGTGGCGTTTGCGCCGAACGGCTTGTCGGTTAGCTCTCTTATCCTCTTGACGGCGGCCCTCGTCTGCTCGCCGTCGAGGGGGCCGGTTGCAAGTACGCCCAGGCCCCCGGCGTTTGAAACCGCGGCCACCATCTCGGGTACGCTTACCCAGCTCATGCCGGATAACATGATGGGATGCTTGATCCCCAAAATCTCTGTCATGCGTGTCTTCACGAACTGCCTCCTTTTCTATATGATTATTTCAGCTTCAGTGTTTTTCTTTGAGCGGGACAATCTCTGCCTACGGGTTTCACGAGAGAATCTCTTTCTAAAAACAGGGTAAATAGTACATAACTGAGACCGTAATGTCAATGGAGATGTTATAGTTGTATCGAGTTTTTCCAAGTGGGATGTTTAATAGAATATCCTTGATTTTTTGTCGGGCGTAAGATAGTTTAGGAAGCTGAATTAATCTTCATGGTTTTTTCAACGGCGCGGCACGGCGCAAAGTCCACCTCTCTTTATGTTGTCATTCCCAACTTGATTGGGAATCCAGAAAGATATTTTACCACTACATACGTGGGGACAGGCTGGATTCCCGCTTTCGCGGGAATGACAAATAGTCTCCTTGATTCTCATTTGCCATGGAGGAGCTATGGAAACCGATCCACTGTTTATGCCGATAGAGATAAAGGGCGTCGAGATAAAAAACAGGATATATATGCCGGCCATGCACCTCAACATGGTCGAGGACTACAAGATCACAGACAGGATAATCGATTTCTACGCCGAGCGGGCAAAGGGGGGAGCGGGGGCGATCGTGACCGGGTACGCCACGGTGAACATTACTGCGGGAAACCGGATGATCATCGGCGCCCACAGGGACGAGTTCATCCCGGGGCTAACAAAGCTTGCCGATGCAATCAAGGGAAACGGGGCAGTGGCGGGGCTTCAGATCAACCACTCCGGCAGATACAATATATCGTTTTTGATCGAAGGGAACAGGCCGGCCGTGGCGCCGTCCGCGGTGAGGTCGAGGTTCACGAGGGAGATGCCGAGGGCGTTGGAGCCTGAGGAGGTTAAAGAGACGATCGCCGACTTCGCAAGGGCGGCGGCGAGGACAAAAGAGGCGGGATTCGACTTCGTCGAGGTCTTGAGCGGTGCAGGCTACCTGATAAGCGAGTTCCTCTCCGAGATAACCAACAAGAGGGAGGACGAGTGGGGAGGCGACTTCGAGAACAGGATGCGCTTCGGCATCGAGATAGCGAGGGCGGTACGCGCCGCCGTCGGGGACGACTACCCGGTGCTGTTCAGGATAAACGGAAACGACTTCATGGAAGGTGGGATAGGAAGGGAGAGGACAAAGATATACGCGAAGAGGCTTGTCGAAAACGGCGTCGACGCCCTCTGTATAAACATGGGCTGGCACGAGACGAGGGTGCCTACGATAGTGACCGAGGTGCCCAGGGGGGCATTCAACTACCTGACCGCGGGGATAAAGAGGGAGGTCGACGTCCCGGTGGTAGCTAGCCACAGGATAAACGACCCGGGACTCGCCAGGGAGATGCTGCTTGATGGGATTTGCGACATGGTGGCGATGGGAAGGGCACTGATCTCGGATCCGTATCTTCCCCGGAAGGTCAAGGGCGGAAAAGAGGAGAGCATCGTCCACTGCATCGGTTGCGCCCAGGGATGTTTTGACCACCTCTTCGAGATGAGGGCGGTGGAGTGCCTCGTAAATCCGCTCGCTGGGCACGAAAAAGAGAGGGCGATCGAGGAGACTAAGGAGCCGAAGAGGATCATGGTCGTCGGTGGAGGGGCGGCGGGGATGGCGGCGGCAGCGGTTGCCTCGATGCGCGGCCACGGCATCTCCCTATTCGAGAAGGGGGAAAGGCTCGGCGGGCAGCTGAACATCGCCGGGATACCGCCGGGGAGGGGGGAATTTCTCGCCCTGTCCCATGACCTCGCGGGGGAGGTAAAGAGGAGCGGTGTCTCGGTAAGTCTCAACGTTGATGTGGACGAAGAAATAGTCAAAAGGGAAAAGCCCGACCTCGTCATCCTTGCCACGGGGGCGAGGCCGATGATGCTTAATATTCCGGGTGCCGACCTTCCCAATGTCGCACAGGCGTGGGACGTCCTTGAAGATCGGGCAAGGACGGGAAGGAGGGTCCTTGTCATCGGCGGGGGCGCCGTCGGCACGGAGACGGCCCTATTCCTCGCGGGGAAGGGGACGCCGTCGCCCGAGGCGCTGAGGTTTCTCCTTATAAAAGGTGCTGAGCCGCCGGAGGACTTGAGAAAGATCGCTGTTAAGGGGATAAAGGAGGTCATGCTGATAGAGATGTTGGACAGGGTAGGGAGCGATATCGGAAAGTCGACCCGGTGGGGGATCCTCCAGGAGCTGGAGAGGGCGGGCGTGAACGTGATGACGGGGACGAAGGCCGTCGAGATTACCGAGACTTCCGTCAACGTGAACGTTTCCGGTGAGCTTAAGGAGATCCCCGCCGACACGGTGGTGATCGCCGCGGGGTCGGTCTCCCATAACCCCCTCGAGGAGAAGATCAAAAAAATGGGGATTCCGGTCAAGGTTATCGGGGACGCAGGGGGAGTCGCCAAGGCGTTCGAGGCCGTCCACAACGGCTTCGAGCTGGGGCGGAAGATATAATATATATTTAACGGTGGCTTCCGACTATGGAACAAGATAAAAAGCGAAAAAGGGCGATAGTCTTTATCCTGATCGCGGCGGTTCTCTGGAGCCTCGGGGGGCTTTTGATCAAGATCATCGATTGGAACCCGATGGCGATCGCCGGGATGAGAAGTGGAATAGCGGGTCTGATGGCGTTGGGCGCGCTGTTTGTCCTCGGGAGACGACCCAGCTTTACCCTGTCATTTTCCCAGGTAGGCGGGGCGCTGGTCTATTGTGCGACCGTGATCCTCTTCGTCACGTCAAACAAGCTGACCACCGCCGCAAACGCCATCCTGTTACAATATACGGCGCCCATCTACGTCGCAATGTTCGGGAGGTGGTTTTTGGGGGAAAGGACGACCCGCTTCGACTGGCTTATCATCGCCGTGGTCTTGGGCGGGATGGCACTCTTCTTCTTAGATTCGCTGACGCCGGGGAGCTTTTGGGGAAACGTCCTGGCGATAATAAGCGGGGTCGCCTTCGGCTGGTTCGTGCTGTTTATGAGAAAGCAGAAAAAGGAGTCGACCTTCGAGTCGATCATCCTCGGAAACGGCCTGACGCTTCTCATCTGCCTCCCCTTCATGTTCAAGTCAATGCCCGATTCAAAGAGCTGGGTTGGCCTTATCCTCTTGGGGGTATTTCAGCTGGGGCTTTCGTACATCCTCTACGCAGCGGCGATTAAGCACATGACGGCGATAGACTCGATTCTGATCCCGACCATCGAGCCGCTTCTGAATCCCCTATGGGTTTTTTTAATGCTTAAGGAGAGGCCAGGCCCCTGGGCCCTTGTCGGCGGGGCTGTGATCCTCGTCTCGATTACGGCAAGGGGGCTTATGGTTGCGAGGAGACGCCCCACTGTCCACCGCCCGCCGCCGGAGATGCCGGTCATCAATGGGGAGGGCGGGGAGGATTAGGCGTTAAGCTCCCGCTCAAGGATCACTTCTAAGTAATGTTTTGTTGTACCGTAAAGTGGTACAAAGATTTGTACAAGTCTTCATCCTTCCTCGGCATGTTTATATATTACTTCTTCATAGGAATATGCTTCTCTCTTTAAACTAAAAACCCCCTCGCCCAGACTAATGAACTTGTATTCGTACCTCTGCTTCATTTTTTTTCTCCTTTGATAGGAAATCTATTTCAATAATTATGTTGTTATATAAACACAAACGTAAAAGACGAAGGCAAAAGATGATTTTATGGGATTAGTTAAGGATACATCCATTCTCATTTTTTCCAGAAGCGAAAGATTATCGCGAGGCCGAAGCCGATGCACAAGAGGTTGATGAAGCCGTTGGTAATAAGCTCCGCCGGGGAGACGAAATAGAAGCCGTTCTGAAGATTGAAGCTCATATCCAGCGTCCCAAGGAAGACGAGCGCCCCGGCTGACACGAGGGAGAGGGTTACCCCCGCCGGCCTCTTTTTGATGAGGAGCATTCCCGATGCGATGAGGGCGAGCGACAGGATGATGTCGGGCGGCGGGAAGGAGTGCTCAAAGGCGAAGTAGCAGTCGGGCGCAGGTTCAGGCGCCAGGCCCACGGTGAAAAAGCCGACCCAGAAGAGGATGATGCCGGCCCCGGTTAATATTTCGAGGATCGGGGTGACATTGGAGTTTTTGTCCCTTTTCATTTTGTTTTTCCTTTAATATTTCCACTCTTTGGCTTTTTTTCTCTCTTCTCAAGTTCATCTATATCCTTTAATTGTAAAAGTCAAGCACCTTCCGTACAGTATGTCCTCTCGGGGCCGCCGATTTAGGCGGCTTCCTTTGGTATCTCGTTTCTTT
>JAFGIX010000013.1 GCA_016929395.1 Candidatus Zymogenus saltonus | reverse complement strand
ATCGTAAAAAAGGAAAATAGATCGATAAAAACAGAACTACATCGTACAATAAAAGTCTTTATAATGATTATCCCGACAGGCTCCTAGTATCTCAGAGAAACCACAGATATAGAGAGATCCTGTTGGTTTTAATATCCTAGCCACTTGACTAATCCATTTAATAGACCACACAATGTAGTTTTCTTGGCTTTTAAAGTTATCCCAATCTGCTTTCTTAAGATTATAGGGTGGATCAGCAAAAACTAGATGAGCAGAAGAATCCGGTAGAGATTTTAACCAATCAATTGAATCTCCTTGATATATTTTCCCGTTAGGATGCTCATATTGAAGTTGAAAACTACAATTAAAAAGTTTTTGCTGTAACATATATGCCCCTGTTAAATAAAGTCATAATTAAGTATTTACAGCTTAAATATACTATAAAAGAAATTAAAAATATATTACATTTTCGAATTATTTACATTTTTTTATTTTTTTCCTATTAGGAGTTTGCGTAAGGGTAGATACTGCAACAGATTTAACAGCTTTAGAAGTTTTAGGATATCTTAAAAGCTTTGCCGCTTTAGATGTAACTTTTTTTGAAGTCTTTTCGTTCCTTCCCAATTTAATTCACCTCCTTTTCGATTTGCTCAAGTGCTGCCGGATTTTGTTTTCCATCTCCAAGAGCTTGGCCTTCGCCTCCTTTTTCCTGGCAATTTCTTGCTTTTCTGTCCGAATGCTTATGAGGATAAAAGGTATCCCGCCGAGGATCAGCGCGGACCCCACGGCGATGAGGGTAATGCCCAGCTTCAGATCTTCTCCGTAAACGACCGCGATTATCCCAAAAGAGATCAAGAACAAAATCGTCCCCAGAAGGATAAAAAGGCAGGAGTAGCCGGTCTCCGGGTCATCGTAAAGGATTTTGGGATTGTAGTAGTTATTAACGAGCTCGCCGCAGCCCGCGCCGTATCCAAAAAGGAGCTTTTCCTGCGCCTCTTTATATAAAGACTCCATATCGGGCGAGTCCTTAGATTCGCCGGCGTTGACCAGGGAAACGTACTGGTGCCACTTCTTTTTTCCCTCGTTGATGCTCACAAGCCGTTCCTTGAGCCCCCCTGCCGCTCCCCGGCCCTTCAGCTTCCCCTTGAGCAGGGATATGTTTTCATCGAGCCTGTCAACTATGGAAATAAGGTCGGCCGTGACCAGGCCGTCGTGAAAGGATACCTTATGGACGCTCCCGCAGTACGCGCATGTTGCAGTACCCGATTTTCTCGGGATGTCTACATTAGCGCCGCAGTTCTTGCAGGTAAAGGTCTCGATCTGCATGAAGTCCCTTTAAATAATATTTCAGCGTTCCTTTTCAGCCGTCAGCACTTGGAAAACCCGCAGGCGGTGCAGGTTATGCAGCCGCTCTCGTGGACCACGGCGGCGCCGCAGTCGGGGCAGGTCGCTATCCTGGGGCCCGAGGTTATCTCGGGCATCGATTTCCCGTTTATGTTGGGATTGTCCGTCTCCTCGATATACTCCCTCAATGCCTTTGAGATCGCATCGGAGCAGGAGAGGATCTGTGACCCGTGGTCGAAGATCGGCGACGGGCAGCGGATGCCGGAGAGCTGCTTTATGATGGAGTTTACGTCAATCCCGGAGCGCAGGGCCAGGGAGATGAGCCTTCCGGTCGTCTCGTTTTGGGAGGCGCTGCACCCGCCCGCCTTTCCCATCTGGGCGAAGACCTCGAAGAGGCCCTCCTCGTCCTCGTTGATGGTGACGTAGAGGTCGCCGCAGCCGGTCTTCATCTTCCTTGTGGTTCCCCACATGACCCTCGCCCTCGCCCTCGGCTTTGCTGGGACCTCCCGATGGATCTCCACCTGAACGATGTCCTTTATATCGTCCTGGCCCTCCCCCCTCTCCCTGTTGACCTCGCCGATATTCAGGACCTGGGCGTCCCTGCTCTTATCGCGGTAGACGGTGACCCCCTTGCAGCCGAGCTCGTAGGCGAGCTCGTAGACCTTCCTGATGTCCTCCTTGGTGGCGTCTTCGGAGAAGTTCACCGTCTTGCTGACGGCGTTGTCGGTGTATTTCTGGAAGGCGGCCTGCATTCTTATGTGCCACTCGGGGGAGATGTCGTGGGCGGTGACAAAGACCCGCTTTACATCTTCGGGGATTTCGTCGATATCCTTGAGGCTCCCCTTCTCCGCTATCTTACGCATCAGCTCTTCCGAGTAAAATCCCTCCTCTATCGCCCTTTTTTCGAAGAGCTCGTTTACCTCGACGAGCTCGTCGTCGTCCATGACGTTTCTGATGAACGAGAGGGCAAAGATAGGCTCGATGCCGGAGCTGGTGTTGGCGATGATGCTCAAGGTTCCCGTGGGGGCGATGGTCGTCGTGGTGGCGTTTCGCATCATCCTGAAGCCACCCTTTTCCCATTTGCTGCCGTAGAAGTTCGGGAAGGAGCCGCGATCGAGGGCGAGCTTGATGGAGCGGTCCCGGGCCTTCGTCCTGATAAAAGACATGACGTCCTCCGCGGTTTTGAGCGCCTCCACGGAGTTGTATGGGATGTTGAGCTTAATCAGCATCTCGGCGAATCCCATGACCCCGAGCCCGATCTTCCTGTTGCCCTTGGTTTTCTCCTCGATCTCCGGGAGGGGGTAGTTGTTCATGTCGATGACGTTGTCCAAGAAGTGGACCGCATCTTCGGTTACTCGGCCGAGCTTGTCGTAGTCGATCTCGGCGAGATCCCCTGAGCCGTTTCCCCCCTTTACCATGTTCGAGAGGTTTATGGAGCCGAGGTTGCACGACTCGTAGGGAAGGAGGGGCTGCTCCCCGCAGGGGTTGGTGGACTCGATCTCGCCCACGTTCGGGGTCGGGTTGTCCTTGTTCAGGCGGTCGAGGAAGATAATCCCCGGCTCGCCGTTTTTCCACGCCATCTCGACTATCTGGTTGAATATCTCGGCGCTGTTCTCTTTCCCGGCCGGCTCCCCCGTTCTGGGATTCTTGAGCTCGTAGTAAGCCCCCTCTTTCTCTGCCTTCATGAACTCTTCGGTCATTGCCACGGATATATTGAAGTTGTTTAGTTTTTTTGTTTCCTCCTTGCAGTGGATGAAATCGACGATGTCGGGGTGGTCGACCCTCAATATCCCCATATTGGCGCCTCTCCTGGTTCCCCCCTGCTTGATGGTTTCCGTTGCGGCGTCAAATACGGTCATAAAGGAGATCGGCCCGCTGGATATTCCCTTGGTGCTCTTGACGCGGTCGCTCTTGGGCCTGAGCTTCGAGAATGAAAACCCGGTCCCCCCGCCGCTCTTGTGAATCAGCGCCGTGTGCTTTACCGCCTCGAATATGCTCTCCATCGAGTCCTCTACCGGCAGCACGAAGCACGCGGAGAGCTGCTGAAGCTCCCTGCCGGCGTTCATCAGCGTGGGGGAGTTGGGGAGGAAATCGAGGGACGCCATGAGGCTGTAAAACGTTCGGGCGAGCTCGTCTGTGTCGGCCTCCGGGTCGTATTTGGTCTCCGCTAAGGCGATGTTTTCGGCCACCCTTACAAACATCTCCTTGGGATCTTCAACGGTATTGCCCTCTTCGTCCTTCTTCAGATAGCGGCGGCTCAACACGGTGATCGAGTTTTCGTCAAGGCTCGGCTCAGGAAGACCGAACGCATCTTCCGTGTTGTCCTCGTCGTAGTCGAGAGGAACCTCGAAGGTGTCTTCAATATCTGCGCTCATTTCGGCCCTTAAAAGCTCGGCCATTGCCGCCTCATCTTGATCTACCTCCGGATCATCTGAGGATTCGATATCCTTCAAAGTCCTTTCAAAGGACTCAAAAGAGATATCTTCAGACTCGTCGACTTCCTTTTCGGGGAGGTCTTCGAGGGAGCTCACAAGCTCCGATTTTGCCGGCTCAAGGTAATCATCCTTCACGACAGAATGGTTCGGCTTAAATTCCTCCTCAGCTTTTTCCGATGTTTGTTCATTGTGGGGCATCTTGGGTTCTTCCTCCATCTTTAAACCCCCCTTTACCGGGAAAAGCTCGCCGTTTCCGTTCTCCTTAAGCTTTTCATCCTTCTTCAAAAAATCGCTTCCCGCTGACATGATATGCCCCTTTTTGATATTAATAGGTTTTAAAAGAAATATTTAGCTGGTTTTCGCTGCAGTTGCTCTGTCTTTTATCTTGCTCGTCTCTGCTTTGTATGAATCAAAAACGAAATATCTTTTTTACACTTCGTTTATAGCGCTCTTCAGGATTAGTCGGGTCTCCGGCGGGAATACCGAACAAATTCAAAATTCGATTTATCTTTCAAATATAATCCGTCAACTTTATATCCCGTCCCCCTTTAACATTACTTGTTATCAGCCCATTCTGTCAAGATTCAAGTTCCCTTCAAATACTATCTGTCACCTTTTTCCACATCCCCCATTAACGTCTGCCCCTTCCGTCCCCTTTTCCCATATGGTGCCGGCCCCTTCCATCCCGTCCCCTTTTCAAGATGCCTCCACCTGCCATTCCCCCCTTCGCCCCGTCCCTATTAGCATTACTCAGTATCGGCCCATTTTGTAAATACCCAAGATACCTCCGCTTGCCATCCGTCACCCATTCAACCCGTCTCCTTTTCAAGATGCCTCCACCTGCCATTTCCCCCT
>JAFGIX010000012.1 GCA_016929395.1 Candidatus Zymogenus saltonus | reverse complement strand
GGCGATTTGAGACAGGAGAAAAAATACTTTCTTCTCCCTCAGTAGTTGAAGGTTTAGTGTATATAGGATCTGCAGATAATTTTTTGTATGCTTTGGACTCCAATACTGGTGAGTTGAAGTGGCGCTTTGAAACAGGAGATCGGATATATTCAACTCCCACAGTAGTTAATGGCGTGGTTTATTTTGGAAGTAATGATCACTATTTGTATGCTGTAAACTCTGTTAGTGGTATCCAAAAGTGGAGATTTAAGACAAGAGGTCGTATAAATTCCAACACCATCATCATTGACGATGTTATCTACTTCGGAGTTCGGGCTCATTATTTTTGGGGTAAACACCATTGGGGACCCTATCTTTATGCATTGGAACTTAAAGAGCAATAGTCAAAAAGCAAAATTGAGAATGACCACAAAAGGGAACCGAAAAACATAAAGGAGATAAAAACACTCACTCCCTCAAGAACCCTTCCGACTCTCCCTTTCCTTCTCCCTCTTAAGCTCCCTTTGAATCATCCTGTCCATGAAGGTGCTCTTGGACAGGAACAGGTTGGCGGCGTGAAACAATAAGCCTATGCCCCATCCCATCATCGGCCACCAGAACCATTGGTATCCCGCTCCCGTGAAATACCAAATGAAAACGAGCGTCAGGTTCACGATGAGATATGAGGTCAGGTGATAATAAAATCCGATTTTTGCCCTTACCCGCTTCTCCGCCCTTATGTAGGCCTCATCTTTCTTCATGACAAAATCTCCTTTATAAAGATATGATGTTTAACATCTCATAAAAAATATCCGAGGTTAAAAAAGCTTAAAACTCCACTGACTTTCCATAGGCCGCCTGATTTTCAAAGGGGAATTACCGGCCGCCCAACAAATTTGCCATACTTAACAGCCAATATTGCTGACACTCCATAATCGCCGGGAGCATTCTCTCTCGATCCTATTTGAAATCGAGGGCGAAGTTTCTGTTCCCCTTTGTGTCCATGCTCACGAGGGTGCTGTAAAAGACGGAGTAGATATGCATCGCCTTTTCGGGATCACCGTGATAGGCCAGCATCTCTCCGACGAAAACGATGTGATCGCCGGTCTCGAATTCATCGACGACCCTGCACTCTATGGCGGTGCTGCTCCCCTCGATTATGGGGGCTTTCACCGCTTTCCCGGGAATCGTCTTCAGGCCCGCATCCTTGAGCTTGTCCGTGTCTCTGCCGCTTGCAACGCCGCAGTGCCAGGCGCCCTTCGCTATCCCCTCGCCCGGAAAACAGACGGCAAACTCCTTGGTCGCCCTGATATTGTCAAGGGTGAAGCGGCTTTTCCCGACGGAAACCAGGATGAGGGGCGGGTTCATCGACGTAAAGCTCCACCATCCAAGCCCCATGGCGTTCGGCTTTCCGCCCTTGTCGACGCTTGTCAGGAGGATGTATGGATAGGGGGATGCATGGGTGACGGCTTCTTTCCAGTCTATTTCCTTCATAATTTTATGCTCCAATGATATAGAAATTTATTTGGCGCATTATACTATAAGTGTATCGGGAATGTATAGCAAGAAGTGGGATATCTGTGCAAGACTTTACGAGAATGTCTTCTGATGGACAAATAAACATGCACTTCTCTGGATAGAGAAATATCTTGAACAATCCTTTCCGTATTGATATAATTTGCGGAAATTCAAACCGATCCAACCGATTTCTACCGCATTATTGGAGATAATACCATGAAAAGGAATACCTTTCCCCTTGCCCCGAGACCTCTGTTTGTTTATGTCATTGCCATCATAATACTCTTAACGATTCCATTGGCCTTAACGGGGCAGGAGAATGCAAAGCTGAAACTGGAAAGTCCCGTATTTAAACATATGGGAAATATTCCCGTAAGATATACATGCGACGGCGATAATGTCTCGCCGCCCCTTGTTTGGAGCGGGATCCCGGAGGGTTGTGTATCTATGGTCATCATTATGGAGGATCCCGACGCGGAAGGGAAGACCATGACTCACTGGCTGGTCTGGAACCTCGATCCGAACCTCGGAGGGCTTGAAGAGGGGATTCTGCTGGGACTTGTCAAGGGGTTTACCGGCGTCAACGACTTTAGCAAACACGGCTATGTGGGGCCGTGCCTCGAGAGCGGGAGTCACGTGTACCAGATAAAACTATACGCATTAAAAGAAAAAATCGAGCTGACTACAGCTTCGTCAAAGACCGAATTGATGGCCGCTATGGAAGGAAAAATAATTGCGACGTCTACGCTTATGGGGGTATATGGCAAGTAGCCGAATAAGGTGGTTTTCGCCCCATAAAAACTTTTCACGGAAGCCGTAAGCGGCAGCCATTTTATTTCATTTAGGGGGGTGTGAAATGAAAAAGGAGTTTATCGGGGGGAAACGGTCGCTTGTTGTTTCAGCGGCGGCCCTTATTGCTGTTGCCCTGCTTGTTTTGTCCCCTTCGGCGTTTGGCCAGGAGACAGGTTTTGTGGTAACGAGCCCGGCATTTAAAGAGGGGGCGATGATCCCCGGCGAGTATAGCTGTACCGGCAGGAATATATCTCCGCCCCTGAAGTGGGAGGGCCTGCCGGAGGGATGTGTATCCATTGCCATAGTGATGGACGATCCGGACGCCCCCGGGGGGACCTGGCTCCACTGGCTGATCTGGAACATAGACCCGGCTCCCGGGGAGATACCGAAGGCGCTCGACGCCGCCGCAATAGGTGCCACGGTGGGCAAAAACTCGTGGAGAAAGGCGCAATACGACGGGCCGTGTCCGCCCAGCGGCACACACCGGTACAGGTTCAATGTATACGCCCTGAGCGAAAAGGTGGACCTCGAATCCGGCTCCGGCAAGAGGAGCCTGATGAAGGCGATCAAGGATATAACCTTGGCCGAGTTCACCCTCACCGGGAGGTACAGCAAGTAGCGGTATCAGAGAGGGGATGGGAATTGGGGATGGTGTTGGCAGGTGTGATTAAGGGATGAGGGGGTAGGGGGACGGGCAGTGGTGGGGGAGGGATGGGTGTGGTGGTTTAAGGGAACGCAAATAAAAGGCTCGGCCGATGTAGGGAGGGGGGAGGAGGGGAGATCAGGGAAGAAATGCTCTACAACATATAATATTCGCCCCCCTTCAGCGCGACTGAAGGGGGGTATTTTTATTTAAGATGGATCGCTGCCGTGTATCTCTTCCCTTTGTTACCGCTTGGGCTTGAGGCAAAATTAATCCGGTCAATACGGCGACCGCACCTAATAATCAGAGGCTCCCCTTTGTTGAGAGGACGCCCATGATCCTCGGGTCGACCTTCACGGCCTCAGCCAGGGAGCGGGCGAACGCCTTGAAGCAAGCCTCCGCCATGTGGTGAGTGTTCTCGCCGTGGTGAAGCACTATATGGACGTTCGCCATAGCGTGGTTGGCAAAGGCCCGGAAGAACTCCTCGAAGAGCTCCACGTCGAACTCACCCACCTTCTCCTTTCCGAAGTCCACCTCGTAAACCAGAAAGGGCCTGCCCGAGAGGTCTACCACCGCGGTGGCCAGCGCCTCGTCCATGGGGACGGTCGCCGTGCCGTAGCGCTTTATCCCCGCCTTGTCCCCCAGCGCATCGAGGACGGCGTCGCCCAGACAGATCCCTATGTCCTCGGTCGTGTGATGGTGATCGACCTCCGTGTCTCCCCCGGCCTCTACGACCAGGTCGAAAAGGCCGTGGCGGCTGAACAGCTCAAGCATGTGGTTCAGAAATCCAACCGGCGTCTTAACGCTGTACTTCCCCTCACCGTCCAGCTCTATCGTGAGCTTGATATCGGTCTCCGTCGTCTTCCTCTTTATCTCGGCCCTTCTTGACATATCCAACCTTTCCGTATTGTCTTTAATTGTTGTCTAAAAAAATCATATCCACCTTTGACTCGTTTCCCTCGGCGGCCCTGCATTGATCCCGTTTTGAATGGTCAAGTTTGACATCGCCGTTCAGTAACTAAACGGTGAAATTCTTTAAAATCCTCTTCCTTCAATGCCTTCTCCGGCGAGATTAAACCTCAGTTGCCCCTCTCCTTTATCTCTCCGTAGATCTCCTTTAAGGAGCCGTACGACATCTTCGGGACGCGGTCCCTCGACATTACCCCCTTGCAGTTGTAGTTGGGCACGGGATTATTCGGAAACCAGGGGCACCAGAAATCGGCGAAGTTCCAGGGGCAGACTCCCGTAACGTAGTCCTTCGTAAGGGCGATCTCGATGTATCCCCTGATCACCTTTTCCTGATAATCTTCCGAGTAGGTCTTCCCGGGGCTGACCCTATCGGCTACGAATACCCCGTCCGAGTCGTGCCTGCCGGGGCCGGCGCTTGCGCCGAACTCGGTGAGGAAGATCGGTTTTTCCGGGTGGTTCTTGTGGAAGTTGTCCAGATGGGGGCCGACCCCATCGTATGTGCCGTAGTACCAGCCGAAGTAGCTGTTTATCGAGACAATGTCGAGGTAATCTGCCGTCGTCCTCCTGTCGTCAAAGGTGGGTATGTCGTAGGTCTGCTCCGCCATGGTGACTGGCCTCGTTTGGTCAAAAAGCCTGACGACGTCGCGCATCCAGCCGTAGAACTCGCCCCCATCGTCAAACAGCGTGTAGGTTTCGTTTGCGACAAACCAGATGATGACGGCGGGATTGTTCCTGTCCCGCTCGACCATCTCTATCAGCTGGCGCTGGGCAAGGGACATGAGTTCCCTGTCTTTCAGCTGTTTCATCCCGAAGGTGGCAACGGGAAACTCGATGATACCCTTCTTCTCCTGAAACCACTCCGTCCAGCCGATCCCCACCTTGTAGTAGGGGATCTCCTCGCTTATTAAAATTCCCCTGTTCCTGGCGGCGCGAAGCTCCTTTGCGTTGTGGGGGTAGTGGGCAAACCTTATGAAGTTGGCGTTCATATCCTCAATCAACGTCAGGTCCCTGTCGATGATTTCGGGGTTCAGGGTTGCCCCCAGTTCCGGGTCGTCCTCGTGCTTGCTTATACCCCTCAAAAAAATCTTCTCGCCGTTGAGGTAAAGCCCGTCCTCTTTGATCTCCACCGTGCGAAAGCCAATCTTTGTATTTACCGTCTCCGTCTTGCCGTCCGTCTTCATCGAGAGCGTGAGGTCGTACAGATACGGGCTATCCGGCGACCAGAGGCGGGGATTCTTTACATTTATGCTCAACGTCTTTTTCTCTATCTTGTCTTTGGAACGATAAAGATATTCGGAGGTGGAGTATTCGGAGCCGTCTTTGCCCCTCATCTTTCCGGAGATTATGTAGTGTCTCTTAAGGTCGAGGTTGTGGATGAAAAGCTGGACATCGACAACGCCGGCCTCTTTGCCGTCGATCTCCTCGATCTTCGGGTCGGCGACCGCCTTGAAGATGTAGTTCTTCGGCATCCCCTCGAGGTAGGCGTCCCGGTAGATACCCCCGTAGACCCCCCATCCGGGGCTGTGGTCTTTCCACGATTTTGTAGGGATCGATTTGAAGGTAAGCCTGTTGTCGGTCCTGACTATTATGACGTTTTCCTCTCCCTCCTTTAGATATTTCGTTACGTCATAGAAGAATGGGGAATAGCCCCCCTCGTGAAAGCCGACGAGCTCCCCGTTGATCCAGACCTTCGACCTCAAGAGCACCCCCTCGAAACAAAGACGTATAAATCCCGAGTCGGCAATATCTCTGTCGGGCCTGAATTTGCAGAAAAACCAGGCTATCCCCTGATGGCCGGTGTACGGCCCGTTGTAGTAATTGTAGGTGGAGGGCACCTTTACGTCCGCCCAGCCGTCGCCCCCGTCTGCCGTTTCATGCCACCCCTCCTTTTCCCCCACGTCTTTGTCGTCGAGGCGCATCTTCCATATGCCGGAGAGGTCTTGTCTCGGGTAGCTCCTCGCCTCGAAGTCGGTGGGGTAGGGGAGGCCGTTCTCAATCAGGACGTATGCGTCATCTACCGTCACTATCTCGTAATCGGCGTCTGCCCGAATTAAGGGGGTCTCAAGCTCAAAACATGGATATATCTTGAAGAGATAAAAGAAAAACCCGAAGACTATGAGAAACAGGGCAAGAATCGCCAAGAGGAATCTGCCTATCCGCTTCATGATGACTCCTTGTAAAGGGATTCAAAAAATATGAAATATAATAACCGTTTTTGATGGCCCCCCTTTTTTATATTTCTTTTGGCAGTCAAATGTCAAGTCAAATATTTTGTGAGATTTTGAAGGTGCGGTTTGGAATCTCCAAGGAGATACGGTTGAGTTATTAATGATTTGATATGAAATGATTTGACACGTCATCTCTGCCTTGTTAACATATCTCGAATAATATTCTTAAAACGGATACGGCGTTTTTACGGATTGGCTCTCGATCCCGGTCCATATGCTTTTTTTAGATGGGAGGATATATGACGACAATTATTCAGGAGACCTGCAGGAGGTGCGGTTTGTGTGCGGAGGTATGCTCCGCCAAGATAATCAGGGAGGTGGACGGCCGATACGAGTATCAACCCTATCCGGACTGGGCCTGCTTCAAGTGCGGGCTCTGCATGGCGGTATGTCCCACAAAATCGATTATCGTTGAAGGGCTCGATTACAGGGACTTTCCGGCCCTGAAAAAAAAGAATGTCGATTTTGACTCCCTCTACCAGATGCTGCTGGGGAGGAGGTCGATAAGGAGCTACAAAAAGGACAAGGTGCCGAGGAATGTCATCAAATCGATCGTGGACGCCGCCGCAACGGCCCCCATGGGGGTGCCGCCGAGCATGGTGGAGCTTACCATATTCGACAAGAGGGCGGATATGGAGGCGCTGATAGATATGATCGCAAAGGAGTACGAAGGGCTTTTGTGGATCATGAAGACACCCATGAGGCTAATATTAAGGCTGATGCACGGCAAGATCATGTACGATGTTCTAAGGGAGCACGTTGTGCCGGCCGCGGGGATCTGCATCGAGGAGAGAAAGCGGGGCAGGGACGTCATCACATACGACGCCCCCGTGCTGATCCTCTTTCACATCAATCCCCACGGCGCCAGCAACATGGAGGATGTCTGGATCGCCGCGACGTACGCCTCGATAGGGGCTCAATCCCTCGGGCTCGGGAGCTGTTTTATAGGGATGATCCCCCCGGTCGTGGAAAGGAGCAAAAAGATAAAGGAGAAGTTTAGGATACCTGTGGAAAACAGGGTATTGGCCGCTATGATCCTTGGGATTCCGGCGGTGAAGTTCAAGAGGAGCGTCCCCAGGGAACTGGGCGGCGTCGCCTATGTGTCCTGACAGACAGATATGGTATTAGATAAAGATGTTACCGAAGCGGATTGCCGAGGCGGATAGGGATAGATATATTCGCCTATCTGTAACGCCTCTCTGCAAATATGCGGCTGGGTTTAAATTACTTAAAATAACCTGTCTAATCTTTTTAAGGTGAACCTTGTGGAGCTGGGTTAAGGTTGCAGCACAAGTCTAAATTCTCTTTCGGATGGATTCCTTCGAGATTGCGCTGAATGGTGAATAGGGTGAAGAGATCGCCATAATATGGCGAGGCCGTTATTCATCGGATGGCACCGAAATTTTTATTGGAGTGTAGCCGTATTTACAGATCAAAAAATTTTCCACCGCAGAAGGGAAAGTCTTCTTTAAGTAAAAAATTTGCCGATGGCATTTTTTTATCTGCCCTTCAGGGAACCTCCACTCCCGTTTTCCCCCAAGCCGTCTTTCACCCCAGTCCTTCTTGAAATAGGTAAGGCTTCTTTCAATCTCCCTCCTTCGGCTCAACCACAAGCTCCATGACCCGCTCGAATCTTTTGAGGTCTTTCAGGATTTTAGGCCACTGGCCCTCGTCCTCGATGATTTTCGGGAGGTCCCTCGTGGCGAAGATGTGCATGTCCGCGGGGAGGCCCCTGACCTGCACCTCGATCTTTCCCTCGTTGTATTTCTTCATTGCTTCTTCCACGGCGCTTGTGAACGATTTCTGGGCCGATGCAATAGCCTCTAAAGAGGCGTCGCCCTCGATGATTGCGATGAGTCTCTTAAGATTCTCACTCAGTGTCTCAATCGTGCGATTTTCCATAACTGATCCTTTCTAAATCGAGCTTCAGATTCACAAGAAACAACAACCTATGGATAATAATATAGGGACTATCTTTGGCGTGTCAATAGGATAAGCCGTGTTTTTCAGCTAAAATATTTGTCGAGTGTTTTTGAACGACCTTGCGACCTGCAGCGCAATATCGGGGCGGTCGGTGATGATTCCATCCACCCCGAGCTTGAGGAGCCTCTTCATCGTCTCCTCGTCGTTTATCGTCCAAACGTGCACCTGAAGGCCCAGGGCCTTAGCCCCTTTTAAAAGCCTCCTGTTTACCACCTTTATGCCGTGCTGTTTTTCGGGAACCTGAAGGGCGTCGTAGGGGACGGCCTTGACACGTTTTCCCCTGATTAGGGAGTCTATCAGGAATCTTACGACCTCTTTCCGGCAGGCGCTGGTGGCAATCTCCGGCGCCTCTTTTCTGATGTAGGCGAGGGCAGGATGGGCGAAGGAGGCCAAAAGGACCCTGTCACCAGCCTTATGCCTTTTTACAATATAAAGAACCACCTTTGCGCTCTCGGCTGTTCCGTCCTTGATATCGATGTTGAACCTGGCAAGGTCGAATTTCCTGAGGACCTCCTCCAGTGAGGGGATATGTATCCCTTTGCCGCGGTGGGGGAAGCTCTTTCCCCCGTCGGGCGAAAAAGTATACCCGGCGTCCAGTTTCTTCAGCTCTTTTAGGGTGAGGTCCCGAATGAACCTATCCTCACCTGTTAGATTTACCACGTTGTCGTCGTGGTGGAGGATAGGAACGCCGTCTCTCGTCAGCTGGGTGTCCGTTTCGATGTAGTTAGTTCCCACCCTCAGGGCCTCTTCGAAGGCGGGGATCGTGTTCTCCGGGAATCGGGCGTGGGCGCCCCTGTGGGCGAAAATGATGGGCGGCTTCGACTTTAAAAAGGGCTTAGGCTTCACAAACAACTCCGTTTCTTAAATAGTAAAATCCTTCAACCTTTAAAAGGCGTCATTCCGTTTCAGGTAAATGAAAAACTCCCTGTTTCCCTTCGGTCCGAGAATGGGCGACGGGATAGTACCGAGAGATATGTATCCGTTTTCGATAGAGAAGGCCTTTATCTCATCAACAACCCTTCGATGTTTCTCCTCGTCCCTCACCACCCCACCCTTTCCCACCTCTCCCCTTCCCACCTCGAATTGGGGCTTTATCAGGGCGATTAGACTTCCCCCTTCGTTCAGGATGTCTCTGACTACGGGTATGACCTTCTTTAGCGATATGAAGGAGACGTCGATTACGATAAGCTCTATATTTCGGTCGAAATCGGCTTTTTTTACACTGCGAATGTTTTTCCTCTCCAAGACCGTGACCCTCGGGTCGTTTCTCAGCCTCCAGTCGAGCTGGCCGTATCCGACGTCGAGGGCATAGACGTGGGCGGCCCCGAATTTCAGGAGGCAGTCAGTGAAGCCCCCTGTCGACGCCCCGACGTCGAGAGCGACCTTTCCCTCGACTTCGGGTGAGAAGGCGCTTAAGGCCGCCTCGAGCTTTATTCCTCCGCGGCTGACGTATCTGGGGGTTTTGTCGAGGATTACGATCTCGGAGTCACGCTTGACCCGGGTGCCTGACTTTACTACAGGCTCCCCGTCTACAAGGACCTCGCCCGCCATGATTAAGGCCCTAGATTTTTCTCTGGTGGGGAGAAGGCCCCTATCGACCAGGAGGGTATCGAGTCTCGGCCTTAGGTCCCTTTCATCCCTTGATTTCGGCGGTGCCACTTCGCCCCTTTTTCTTTTCGTCCACGAGGGCGAGCGCCGCCTCGAAGATGCCGGCGGGGGAGAGACCGTATCTCGCCCTCAGGACGTCCTGGGGGCCGTGCTCCACGAACTCGTCGGGTATACCCAGACGCTTGATAAGGGCGGCCTCGCCGGTTTTGGCCGCCGTGATGTTGGCTTCGGCAAGTCCCTCCATTACGCCGCTTCCGAATCCACCGGAGAGGATTCCCTCCTCTACGGTGAGGAGCGTCCCGGTCTTTTCCACGGAAGAGCCGATCGTATAAATATCCAGGGGTTTAACGAACCTGGCGTTGATAAGCGTGGCGCGGATGCTCCTCGTTTCCAAACGCCTCACGGCGTCCTCGGCGAATGCGACCATGGGCCCCAAAGCGACGATCGTGATGTCGTCCCCCTTCGTAATGACTTCGGCCCTGCCGATCTTAAGCTCCTTTGGGCTGTCATCCATCTTCACTCCTAATCCCTTCCCCCGGGGGTATCTTATCGCCGTCGGTTTATTGAGGTTGGTTGCGGTTACAATCATACGGGCGAGCTCGTTTTCGTCTTTCGGGGACATATATATCATGTTGGGGATGCTTCTCAAGAATGCGATGTCGAACAGCCCGTGGTGCGTTGGACCGTCGTGCCCGACGATACCCCCTCTGTCGATACAAAAAATTACGGGGAGGTCCTGGAGGCATACGTCGTGGATGATCTGATCGTAAGCCCTTTGGAGAAAGGTTGAGTAGATCGCTAAGATCGGGGTCAGTCCCTGCGTTGCGAGTCCCGCGGCAAACGTTACGGCGTGCTGTTCCGCGATGCCCACGTCGAAAAACCTGTCGGGATACTTTTTTGAGAACAGGGAGAGGCCCGTCCCGTCGGACATCGCGGCGGTTATTGCGACTATCTTCTTGTTTTTTCGGGCGAGCTTTAAAAGCGTGTTTCCGAAGATCTTCGTGTAGGTGGGAATCTCCGGACTCGACACGACCGGGTCCCCAGTGTCGACATCGAAGGGCCCGATTCCGTGGAACATCGACGGGTTGTCCTCCGCCGGGATGTAGCCCTTGCCCTTTTTCGTCAAGATGTGGAGGAGGATCGGGGCGTTGATCTCTTTGACGTTTGAAAGTGTCTCGACCAGGCGGTCGATCCTGTGTCCGTCTATTGGGCCGAAGTACTGGATGTTAAGCGACTCGAAGAGCATGCCGGGGGTCACAAAGCCCTTGATGGCGTCCTCCGCTTTCTTGGCTATCTTCACCATGTCCTCGCCTATGCCGGGGACCGACCTCAGGATGGCCTCGATCTCCTTCTTGAGGTTGACTACCGGCTTTGAAGATAAGTGCCGGGAGAAAAAGGAGGACAGCGCCCCCACGTTCGGATCGATCGACATCTCATTGTCGTTCAATATCACTATGATTTTCTTTTCGAGGTGCCCCGCCTGATTCAGCCCCTCGAATGCTTCTCCGCCGGTCATCGAGCCGTCCCCTATGACAGCGATGACCATTCCGCCTTCGTCGTTGATACATTTCCCGGAGGCTATTCCGAGGGCCGCGGATATGGAGGTCGAGCTATGGCCCGTTCCGAAGGTATCCAGGGGATTCTCCTTGATCTTCGGAAAGCCGGAGATTCCCCCAAGCTGTCTCAGCGTTGAGAAGTTCTTTCTCCTGCCGGTTATTATCTTGTGGGTGTAGGCCTGATGCCCGACATCCCAGATTATCTTATCTTTTGGGGGCGAAAATACGTGGTACAGCGCCAGCGTAAGCTCAACGGTGCCAAGGCTCGGCGCAAGGTGCCCCCCGGTTACCGATACCGTATCGATGATAAACTCTCGGATCTCCTCGGCAAGCTCCGTTAGCTCGTCTATCGTGAGTTTTTTTATATCCTCCGGATCGCTTATATTCTTAAGGAGTCCACTCATTGCTTCTTATTCCTTTTCAAGATTGCCTCTCAATTATGAAGTTCCCGATTGCCCTTAGGGGCTGCGCCGCATCGCCGAAGCCCGAAAGGGATTCAATCGCCCTTTTTACCAGCTCTTCCGCCATCCTCTTCGACTCGGAAAGTCCCAGGAGGGAAGGGTACGTGGCCTTGCCTTTTACGTGATCCTGCCCCGGTTTTTTCCCCATTACTTCCTTGTCTCCGATGACGTCCAATATGTCGTCCGATATCTGAAACGCCAGGCCAATATTTCTGCCGTATTCGCTCAGCTTCTGCAGTGACTTCTCGTCCAATCTCTTTGTGCCGGAGTCGCCCAATATCGCTCCGGAGCGGACCGACGCCAGGATCAGCGCGCCGGTCTTTCTGATGTGGATGAATTCGAGGCTGGGGAGGTCGACCTCCTTCCTCTCAGACTCTATGTCGGCGATCTGTCCCCCGAGCATCCCCTCCTCTCCCGCGGCGACGGCGATCTCGTGGGCGACGGTCAACAGCTTTTTCGGATCGGTGTTGTTGTTTGCGGAGTCGGTCAACACCGAAAAGGCCTTTGTCAGAAGGGCGTCTCCGGCAAGGACGGCCTGCGCCTCTCCGAAGACCTTGTGGCTTGTAGGGATTCCCCGCCTCAGGTCGTCGTCGTCCATCGCGGGGAGGTCGTCGTGAACCAGCGAATATGTGTGGATGAGCTCCAGGGCAACAGCGGCGGGAAGGGCGTCCACAGCCGTTCCTCCGACCGCCTCTGCGGCGGCGAAGGCGAGAATCGGCCTCAACCTCTTGCCTCCCGAAAAGAGGCTGTATTCCATCGCCCGCTTCAGTGTCCCGGAGGCTTCGTCGAGATCATCGATTACCTTCTTCAAGCCCCCATCGATCAGCTTGCGTCTGTCGTTTAGGTAGTCCGAAAGGTTAAAAATGGTTGTCTCCTGCCTAAAAGAAACCCTACTAAAAAACTACCATTGGACATTAGAGCGGACAAAAGACATATTGTTCTAATTGCGCTCTCACATATCAATCAATATAACAGCCCGTTGACCGACGCTCCCAGATAACCACAACTACATCCCCCCAATCAGCCCTTTACCCCTTGAACGACCACTGTAAACGCATCCAAGACCCCCCCTGACTCTTCATGCAGCCGCGATTGTCGTATCTCCGGTCAGCCCTCCCCCCCTGCTACCACGGTCAACATATCCCCGACCCCCTCACTCTTAATGCAGCCGCGAGTGTCGTATCCCCGATCAGCCCTCCCCCTCGAATTGTTCAATCTTGATTTGCCCGTCTCCGCCTTTTTTCAGTATATCTATCCTCTTTTCCGCCTCTTCCAGTTTCTTTGTCAGCGCCTTTATCAGCTTCATCCCTTCCTCGAATGTAGAAAGGGACTCCTCGAGGTTCAGCTCGCCCGCATCCAGTCTCTCGACTATCTCCTCCAATTTTTCAAGTCCAGCGTCGAATTCTCCAAGCTCTAAATCGAAGCCGGCCTCCTCTTCCTTTCTGGCCACCTGGTTTCCTTCGCCTCCCAGCGTTTTATATCATACCTGCTTTGTTTGTGCTTTTGTATTGCAATAACATCCGTCCATTATTAAATAATATCCCCTAAAATTATCAAAGTCAAGGGAAAGGATTTCAGGGGATTTTTAGATTAACGAGATCCCAGGGGCTGACCTTGTTTCCGGTGTGGCGAACGCCGAAGTGGAGGTGCGCTCCGGTGACCCTCCCCGTTGCACCGACGAAGGCTATCGTCTCCCCCCGGGTTATGGTGTCTCCCTCTTTTACCGCCACCTCCGAGAGGTGAAAGAACATCGTGTAGAGGCCCTGGCCGTGATCGATGAAGAGGGACAAGCCGGAGAAGAACATCTCCCTTACCAGCGCCACCCTCCCGTCGTTTGGGGCAGCGACAGGCGTGCCGGCAACTTCCACGATGTCTATCCCGCTGTGGGATGCCCTTGGCTCCCCGTTGATAAATCTTCTCAATCCGAAGTCGCTGGAGATCCTCCCTGTGAGGGGCATGATGAACGGCTTCGACCAGAGCCTGTCGCCGGTCTCGGTCTTGTAGAGAGCAGCGAGCGCCCGGTTGTCCTCCCTTATCCTCTTCATGTCCTCATCTGAGTAGTGAACCCACTTCTTTTCGAGGGTCAGATACTGCGTCTTGAAGTCGCCCTTCTTGACTTTTATCTCGCGGCCCAGGAGTTCCTTTGTGCCGTCGCTCTTTCTTACGGTAACGGTCAGCCGCCTTGCGACCGGTTTCGCAGTGAGGTCGGCGCTCAGAAGCCCGAAGAATATGTAGGGCCGGGATGAGGGATTGAAGTAGATGCGCCTCGAGTCGAAGAGACCTTCGGAATCGACAATATCACCCTCTCCGTTTATCGTTATGACTACGATTTCCCCCTGAACCATCTCGCCCGGGCAGACGAGATCCGCCGAGTGAGAGGATATCCCCGGCGCCAGCGTCATGACCGAAATCGCCGCAAAAAAGAGGGCCGACCTGACAAGTCTTCTGCCTACCGCTTTGAGCGTACGAGTAAAATAGATGCCGTCTTTTTCCCGCATACAAGCTACCTCGAAATAAAAATTGATCCATTCTCATTCACGTCTATCTTCTCCACGGCAAGGGGATCTACACAGTTTGAATTGAGGATGACGCCGTAGTGGAGGTGTACCCCGGTTATCCTCCCCGTCCCCCCCACCAGCGCAATCTCCTGGCCGCGGTCTAGCGCCTCCCCCTCCTCGACAAGAGATTTAAGGAGATGGCAATACATGGAGTAGAGCCCCTGGCCGTGATCGATAATGACTGTGAGACCAGGAATATATGCATTCAGAACGAGGGCCACCCTGCCGCTGTTTGCGGAGAGGACAGGCGTTCCGAGGTAGGCGACGATGTCGATGCCGCAGTGGGGGCTTTTTGGTGTGCCGTTGACGTAGCGAAGAAGGCCGAAGGTCGTTGAAATTCTCCCCTCCGCCGGCCTCATGAAGGGGGCGTCCCAGAGCCTCTCTTCCGTTTCCATACCCAGTACCTCTTTGATTTTTTCGCTTTCGACCCTTACCCTCTCTTCGGTTTCACCGTCGTAGTCCACCCATTTTTTAGGGACCCTTATCCTCTGGACGCCGAAATCGACCTCCTTGATCGTTATCTCCGTATCCACCATCTCGACCTTGCCGTCGCCTCTCTTGATTACCACCCTGAGGAGCTTTTCCCCCGCCTCCTCCGACACGTCCACACCCATGAGTCCGGAGTATGTCCCCGGGTAGGGCGTCCGGTTGAAGTAGACGTTCTTTTTGCAGAACGTTCCTTTGACGATCGAGATATCCTTTTCTCCCGAGAGCCCAACGATGTAGACTTTTCCCTGTTTTACGACCTCCGGGGCGTTCAGCGTGGCAGAGAGGGCAAGGGGAACGAAATTGAAGGGCAACATAAATAAAGAAGTAACTACGAGCCGCTTTATGATATTCACCTTGTATCTTCAATCCTTTATATCGCGTTTGACAACATTTGCGGTAAGGCTGCCTGTGTGGAGGCTTATCTCCGCCGTCTCCCCGACCTCGATCTGGCCGGCGTTTCGGATCACCTCGCCCGTATCTGCCCGCCTAACGACGGCGTATCCCCTCGCCAGGACGTCTCTTGGGCTCATCTTTTTCAGTGCCGAGGCGGCCGACCAAAAGCGGATTTTTCTCTCATCCAGCTTCCCGGAGACGGACGTCACGAAGAGCCGGGCCATCGCCTCGATCCTTCTCCTCATAAGCTCTATAGAATCTTCCGGCGTCCTCAGTCGCTTCAGGAGGTTTGTCAGCTCCCTCTTTCTTTTTGTGAGGGCGTCCTCCGCCCCCGCCGTCAGCCTCTCAAAGGCTGTGTCTATTGTCATGAGGAGGTCGTCGATTCTCGGGACGACCATCTCGGCGGCGGCGGTAGGCGTGGGGGCGCGGACGTCCGCCGTGAAGTCGAGGATGGTGAAATCTATCTCGTGCCCTACGGCGGAGACGATCGGGATTTTTGACCTGAAGGCGGCGTCGGCCACTTCCTTCGTGTTGAAGGGCATTAGGTCTTCCAGGCTTCCGCCCCCCCTCCCGCAGATGATGACGTCGGCAAGCCCGTTTTCGTTTACGAGATCGATCGCATGGGCTATCTCCAGCTCCGCCCCCTCCCCCTGAACCCGGGCAGGGCAGACAATCACGTGGGCCTTCGGGTGCCTCTGGTAAATTACCTTAAGTATGTCGAAAAGGGCCGCCCCCGTTGGCGACGTCACCACGGCGATCTTTTTCGGGAGGAAGGGAAGGGGCTTTTTCCTTTCCGGGTCGAAGTAGCCCTTCTCCTTCAGGTCCTCCTTTAAACGCTCCAGGGCCAAGGTCATAGTCCCGATACCGACCGGCTCGATCACCTCCGCGACAAGCTGGTACTCGCCCCTCGCGGCGTAGACCCCGATTCTGCCCATGACCAGGACGTGCTGTCCGTCCTCCGGTCTGAAGGGAGCCGTTTTTCGGGCGGCGGGCCTGAAGGCAAAGAGGGAGGGCTGATTAGATTCATCGTCGCTCTCCCTTTCGCCTCCCCCTTCGTAATCGTCATCGTCGGCAAAATCTGTGGTTATTACAGACAGGTATCTCGTATTCTGCTTGAACATGACGCACCTGAGGCTAGCGTCCTCGTCCTTCAGCGAAAAATATATATGGCCCGACGCCGGCCTCCTCAAACCGGTTATCTCCCCTTCCACCCAAACGAAGGGGAACTCCTTCTCGAGCTTATCGGCTATTTCCGAGGTAATCTCGCTTACCGTGTATATCCTTTTAAATCCTGATTCCATATTCCCGGCTTAGTTATTAAGTCCGTCTTGACTTGGCCGCAAAATCGGTGTATTGTTAAGTTTAGTGGAATTCGGCCCTATCTGCAACCGAATTCTTGAATATGGAAGTTTAGGAGTCCGATTTTCATGCTTGTCCTCGGGATAGATACCTCCTGCGACGACACGTCGGCCGCCGTGGTCACGGGGGATTTCAAGATATTGTCCAACATCGTCTCCTCGCAGGACGAGGTGCACACGAAGTTCGGGGGCGTTGTCCCGGAGCTTGCCAGCAGGAAGCACCTGGAGAACATCATACCGATAATCGACTCCGCCCTCGAGACCGCCGGGGTTTCACTGAAGGAAATAGATATTATCGCAGTGACTCAGGGGCCGGGGCTTGTCGGTTCCCTGGTCTCCGGCATATCCGCCGCAAAGGCGATGAGCCTCGCCCTCGAGATCCCCCTCCTGGGCGTAAATCACATCGAGGGGCATATTGCATCGAGCCTCTTGACCGAAGACCCCCCGACACTACCCTTTGTGGCACTGGTGGTCTCCGGCGGACACACCAGCCTCTACGTCGTGAGAGAGATCGGCGGGGAAAACGGCGGTGGGGATATGGAATACATCTTGATGGGGCAGACGCTTGACGACGCCGCCGGGGAGGCCTTCGACAAGGTGGCAAAGCTTCTGGGGCTCGGGTACCCGGGGGGGAGACTGATCGAGGGGGCGGCGGCCGCGGCCAGAGATAGGGGAGAGGAGGGAGTAAAGTTTCCCAGGGCCTACCTCGAAAAGGATTCGTTCGACTTTTCGTTTTCGGGCGTCAAGACGTCCGTTAGGAACTTCATCAAGGAGAGAGAGGCGGACGGTCAATTGAACGGGGAGCTTACGCGCAGGATCGCCCTTGGGTTTCAGGAGGCGGTGGTCGAGGTCCTCGTTACGAAGAGCATTGGCCTTGCGCTCTCGTATGTAAATATAGATGGGCGCTCCGATTCGATAAAAACGGTCGTCCTGTGCGGGGGGGTGGCGTCAAACAGCGCCCTAAGGGAGGCCATGATCGAGAGGGCAAACGAGCACGGCATCAGGGTGGTGATTCCGAAGAGGGAGCTATGCACCGACAACGGGGCGATGATAGGGGCGGTGGGGGTCATCAAGGCGGGAGAGGCGAGCCTTGAAAGGGGCGATATGAACGCGATATCGAGGATGAAGATTTAAGGGCAAGGGTGAAGATTTGACGGTCAAAACGAAAGGGCAAAAGGAGAGGCATGGAGCGAAAAAACGAGGCAGAGGTTGGAGGTAAAGAGGTGGTGATGGGCGAGGCCGAGGTAGAAGAAAAAGACGAAAGTAAAAAAAAGAAGAAGAGGAGAAGCTTCAAGGACCTTCTGAAAAGGGCCGTAAAATCCGACGACACGCCGGGCCAGATCGCCCTCGGGATGGGGATCGGCGTATTGATGGCGTTTTCACCACTCGCCGGAACGCAGACCATCTTCGCCCTCGGCCTCTCCTTTATCTTAAGGGCAAACAAGCTCTCCGCCCTGGCCGGGACGTTCTTCGCCAATCCCTTTACGATGCCGGTTTTTTACTTCTACGAGCTAAAGCTCGGAAAGGCGATCCTTGGCTACTCCCTTGAAATGCCCGATAATGTTGTCAACGACTTCAACGGGCTCATGTCCCTCGGATCCGAGGTCATGCTCTCTTTGGTCGTCGGTTTTCTCATGGTGGGGACGATCACCGCCGTTATTGCCTACTTCGTTACACTGAGGTCGGTCTTCGCCCTTAGGAAGATAAAGAGCGGCGGGGAAAAATCGGATATTTGATAATAGAGTGAAAGCAGGATCGTTAAAGAGGACGCTCAGAGATAGCGGGATTTTCCCCTACAAGGGGAGGGGGCAGCACTTCCTCGTTCAGGGGGCGATCGCCGGGAGGATCGTCGACACAGCAATGGTGGGGGGGAATGATACGATCGTTGAGATAGGGCCGGGGACGGGCGTTTTGACCCAACTCCTCGTCAGTCGGGCAAAGAGGCTCATCGCGATAGAGTCGGACAGGAAGCTGGCGGAGCTCGTGTCGGAGAGGTTCACGGAGGAGATCGGCCGGGGGGAGATGGAGGTCGTCCTCTATGATGCGCTGAAGTACGACTTTGCCGCCCTGGGGGAGAGGATCGGCGGGAAGCTTGTTGTCGTGGCGAACCTCCCCTACAATATCTCCACCGAGATGATATTCAGGCTGCTGGAGGCGGGAGCGCGTATCGACAGGTTCGTCCTGATGCTCCAGAGGGAGGTGGCAGAGAGGCTGACGGCTGTGCCCGGAACGAAAAAATACGGGGCGTTGACCGTCATGGCGACGCTTCAGTGCGACATAACGCAGGAATTTAAGGTCGGCAGGGGGAACTTCCACCCGGTTCCGAAGGTGGACTCCGCCGTGGTACTATTTAAAGTCCGCGAAAACCAACTCTGCGACGCGGGCGACCTAAAGATATTCAAGGCGATAGTCCGGGCGGCGTTCAACAACCGGAGGAAGACCCTGAGAAACGCCCTAAAGTCTGTCCCCGATATTGTATCTCCGGGTGATCTGGATGCGTTGGGGGAGGCGGCCGGGATAAACCTCGGCCGCCGGGGGGAGACGCTCTCCGTCGAGGAGTTTGGAGCTCTCTCGAGGGCGGTGAGAGAGTTGGCGTTTCGCTCTAAATGATTAAAGTAGACGATCAGGCGATTGTTTTTTAAAAGTCATTGAAAGCGACCGGGGCGAAGCAATCGCGTGGCTACAGACTTTGTTGTTTTTTTTTCGCCTTAATATGTCATTGAAGGCGACCTCCCCCTTTGCCGTTTCCAACCTGATAGTAAATCTATGCTGTCATTCCCAGCTTGACTGGAAATCCAGAAAGAAAGATATTGGCCGGCTTCCCGCTTTCAAATGTCCCAATGACAAGCAAGAGCTTGTAAGTAGAACCCGACTCACAGGACATCCCTCTGGATTCCCGTTTTCACGGGAATGACATTTATGGGAATGACATTAGTATATAAGGAGTCCCTATGTCGTCATTCCCAACTTGATTGGGAATCCAGAAAGATATTGGCC